>CACXFB010000017.1 GCA_902766825.1 uncultured Lachnospiraceae bacterium | reverse complement strand
TAGGACACGACGATTCCGTTAATTGTATTTCGCCTGACCGACTGGTTGGGTGGCGATGCCCCGTTTCGTGCGATGATGAACCTCACATTTATGCTGATTATGAGAAACAGATTTATGTGTGCCTGTGAAGGTTATGAGCAGAGGACAGAGCCTACCGGAGTAGCACCCGGAGATAATGAGTATGATAACGCACTCGGATTTCAGCGAAAGCATTTCCGGGGAGTGGCTGCCGATGTAAGTCCTTGATGGGCATGGATACTGCATGGTGTGTACTGCTGGTACAGAATCGTTTTACCCGGCTGGGGGATGAGTCAGAGAGACTTGAGAAGATAAGAGAAGATTTTTTCTTTCATTGTCTTCTCACACAAAGGGATTTAGCAGGTCAACCTGTGCCACTTTTGATTACAGAACAACAGACAGATGATGATGGTTAAGTCCCTTTATGTGAGGAGATAATCGTGTGCACATTTTATTGAATCAAAGGTAACAGTTTAAGTAGCTTAAGTAAGTTACAGGATATCACAAAGAATAACATATCAGGAAAGAAGGTATTTACCATGAAAAGAGAAATAGAAGTGATTAGCTGCCAGAGAGATTATCTCGGTGTAGGGTTTATTAAGTCCAGAAAATCAGAGGACAAGGTTATGGGCATGGGCGAGGATATGTATGCTTATGCACAGAAGCAGGGAATTAAGCTGTTGGAGATTATAGCAGATGGAAGCTCAGGCATTGATATTGACCGTCCAAATGTAGACAGACTGGTTGCATGGATGGAAAAAGAATATATCGAGGTAGTGTTGGTTAAAAATATTTTTCAGATTAGCAATGATTTGGATGATTTAAGATATTTCCTGCAAAAAGCCAGTGATTTAGGAGTGTCGGTCTTGTCGATGGAGCAGAACTGTCAGCCGGTATATATACCGTGGGACGAGGAGGAAGGGTGTTAATGCCCAATAAATTAAGCATTGTTGTATATCCATCAGAGACTATCGTAATTGATCAAAAAGGAAAAAAGATAGTCTCCTGTCCTACGGAGAAGGAAGCGATGGAATACATCAGAGAGCAGGAAGGAAGCGAAGATAATGAAAGCCAGAAGAGGTGAGATTTGGATGGTGGATTTTGGTCCGCCGTTGGATGAAGAGGATCACTTGCAGCATAGCATCCGTCCGGTGGTAATTGTGAGCAACAATAAGGCAAATCAACACAGTATGGTGCTTCATGGTGTTCCTCTTACCAGTAAAATAAAGAAGAAACGTTTTTTGCCTACTCATGTATTTATCAATGGGTTTCAGGCAGAAGGACTTAGCAGACACAGCCTTGCATTATGCGAGCAGCTATGCAGCATCAGATATAGTGATATGATTCGCCCGATTGGTTCTGTATCAGCATTTCAGCTTATTAAAATTACATTAGGGATGCAGATACAGCTTGGGATGATTGGAAGTTTTAATGAATAATTGGTGCCGGGACATTGGTTCCGGCTTTTACATAGCCACCTTTTGGGTGGCATTTTTATTTGAAGGAGGGAGCCTATGACAGCGGAAGAATACAGAGCATTGCTTGAAACGGATTTTGAGGATGTGGATATTAAGAATATGCCGGATTTGAAAGAACTTAGGATAGATAGAACTCTTTCGTTAGAGCAGAGAAAAAAGCAGTATTTGAATAAGGTTGCAAATCCTTATATGATCCGATGCGGCAATATGAAAATTAAGGTTCGTTTTGCGAATAATGGAGTTTCTTTGGAAGAAGCATTTAAGAACATGGTTCTGACTGCGTAGAACAAATGAGAAAAATTAAAATTAATGGTGGAAATGAATCAAAAGTCGTGGTAAGATGATTGCAAGGACAAATTACAATTCTAACTTGGGATCATTTAGCCCGAACTTTTGATTGAAAAGTTTCTGATAACTTAGAAAATCAAAAGGAGTGGTAACATGAGTAACAAGATCAAAAAAATTTATCATGCAGCCATCTATGTTAGATTATCTAAGGAAGATGGCGATGTTGCTACATCTGCAAAGGCAGAGAGTAACAGTATCTTAAATCAGAAAAATCTTATCAGAGATTTCCTCAAAGACAAAAAAGATATCGTAGTGGTTTCAGAACGAGTGGACGATGGTTACAGTGGTTCTAATTTTGAGCGTCCTGCATTTCAAATGATGATGGATGATATCAAAAAGGGAATCGTGGACTGTGTTATTGTAAAGGATTTATCTCGTTTCGGACGAGAGTACATTGATTCAGGAAGATATATTGAAAGGCTGTTTCCGGCTCTTGGTGTGCGATTTATTGCCATCAATGATAATTACGACAGCTTGAATGGAAAAGAGCAATCCGATGAAATTGTCATTCCGTTTAAGAATTTAATCAATGATGCCTATTGCAGAGATATTTCCATAAAGATACGAAGCCATTTGGATGTGAAACGTAAAAATGGTGAGTTTATCGGTGCATTTGCCACTTATGGGTATCAAAAATCAGAAGAAGATAAGCACAGGCTTGTGCTTGATACCTATGCGGCAAATGTGGTAAAAGATATTTTCAAAATGAAGCTTCATGGGATGAGTCAGGATGCCATTGCGAATGAATTAAATGCTATGGGTATCTTATCACCAATGGAGTATAAGAATGCAAACGGATTTCATTATCAGACCAGTTTTAAGGAAAATGAGCAGGCAATGTGGAGTTCAGTTACGGTCAGAAGAATCCTTGAAAACGAAATTTATATCGGTAATCTTGTTCAAGGAAAAAGAACCACACCAAATCACAAGGTTAAGAAGATTGTAGAGAGAACAGAAGATGAATGGATAAGAATTGAGAAAAATCATCCTGCAATTATTACGGATAGAGATTTTGAAATTGTGCAAAGACTGTTAGGGCTGGATACCAGAACATCTCCAAATCAAAAAGGTGTATATATACTTTCCGGGATTGCCGTATGTGCAGATTGCGGAATGCCGATGACGAGAAAAACCACAACAGCGGGTGGGAAAAAGTATGAATACTATGTTTGTTCCACGCATAAAAGCACAAAACAATGTTCCTCTCATGCAATTCCGGTTGAAGATTTAGAAAATTCGGTGTTATGTCTGTTGAAACAGCATATTCAAAATGTTTTGGAACTGGACGAGATACTTGATTTTATCGGTAAAATACCTTTTCAGGAGTTGGATGTGAAAAGACTGGAAGAACAAAAGGACAAGAAGCGTCTGGAAGTGGAGCGAAGCAAGGAACTTCGTACCATGTTATATGAAGATATGAAGGATGGCATTATCAGTAAAGAGGATTATGCAGAGCTTCACGAAGCTTATGAAAAAAAGCGTTCCATGGCAGAGGAAGCAATCAGAAAGATAGAAAAGGAATTAAAGGACATCATCAATAATAACAGCACCAAATATCAATGGATTAATTATTTCAAAGAGCACAAAGATATTGAGGCATTGACAAGGGATGTGGTTGTTAAGCTGATAAGCTGTATCAGGGTTCATAATAAAAAGAGCATAGAAATAGAATTTGATTTTGATGATTGCTACATAGATGCATTAAATCAGTTGGAATCTATGGAGTATGAAGTTGAAACGGATAAAAAAGGAAAATTGAATATATCGAGAAGGGAGGCAGTGTAAATGGCTAGAAAGAGTAGAAAAGTCATAGTTGAAACTGTAGAGAGTCAGAAAAAGAAAAGTACTGCCTTCTACAAAGCTGCGGTATATGCAAGATTATCCAATGAAACAGAGAGAAATGTGGAGAGAAAGACAATAGAGGCACAGTTGCAGCTTATTAAAGACTATATCAGCGAAAGTGATGATATGGAAGTGTATGACGAATATGCAGATTTATCATATACCGGAACAAATTTTAACAGACCTGCTTTTGAGCGTATGATTGAAGATGCAAAAGCCGGAAAGATTAACTGTATTGTTGTGAAGGATTTATCAAGATTAGGTCGTAATTATATTGATACAGCAGAGTATATTGAAAGAGTGTTTCCGTTTCTTGGTGTGCGATTTATTGCAGTTACAGATGGATTTGATTCTCTGGTAAATGGTGTGGACATGATCGCTCAGCTAAAAAATGTAATCAATGAGCAGTATGCAAAGGATATATCAAGAAAGATTATTACGGCAAATAAAGCAAACTGGGAAAAAGGAAAATATCTTGCAGGAACTATTCCGTATGGGTATGTAAAAGGTGGTTTGGATGGACATCAGCTTATTATTGATGAAACATCAGCAGAAATTGTGAGAAGGATTTTTCGAATGTATCTGGACGGTACGACTGTTTCTAAGATTGCTACAAAATTGAACGAGGAAGCCGTTGCAAGTCCACAGTATTATCGAATACAGTCCGGACAGATTAAAAATAGTAAGAAAGAGGTTTCTTCCAAGTGGAATTTTTGTTCGGTGAAAAGAGTTTTAGAAAATCAGTATTATGCCGGAGATTCTGTTCATGGCAAAGATAGAAAATCGTTATTTGAAGGAATTGAGCGACATACGGTTTCTAAAGATGAATGGATTATTATTGAAGATACACATGAAGCTATTATTGAAAAGGAAACTTTTTATCAGGTTCAAAGCATGATGGAGAATCATCGAAAAGACTTTATGGACAATCGAAAGGTTGGTTCCATTACCAGATTCAATCTGTTTAAGGGTAAAATCAAATGCCCTGATTGTGGTAAATATATGGTGCTGGTTCCAAGCTATAAGGACAAATTCAAATATGTGTGTTCCTCCTATTCACGATTTGGGATTGATGTATGTGGTAATCATGCGATTGAAAAGTCTGATTTGGACGACAAGGTATTTACCGTAATAAAGTCTCACATGAAAAGCTGTCTTGATACGGTGGCTGTTCTAAAAGAATTAAATGCCAGAAAAGACGGAATGGATATGTACCAAATGTATAGCAGGGAAATATCAAAGTGCCGTAAAGAATTAAATGCGATGATACAGAAAAAAGCAGAGTTATTTGAAGATTACAGGGAAGGACTGATAAACGAGGAAGAATATGTAACATTATCCGGCAAATACGGGCAAACAGAAGATTCTTTAAGACAAAGCATAGATGCCATGGGAGAACATCAGGCAAGATATGCAAAAGAGTTCAAGATTGATGCTGACTGGGAAAAGGTTATTGAAGAATTTATTTCTAAAAGAAAACTTACAAAATCCATGGCAGATGCCTTTGTGGAGCAGATTCTTGTATATGATAAGGAAAACATAAAAGTTACTCTGATATATGATGATATGTTGCTGGATTTACAAATGTTATTGGAGGAAAGGAGGCAGAAAAACAATGGGTAGTGTGAAAGAAGGAATTAGAAAAAATTGGGAAAATGGAAGATATTGTGCCTGTCTGCCTCCTTATGGGTATATCTTAAATCCTGATAATAGGTTTGAGATTATCTTGGAAGAACACTGTGCACCAATTGTGGAATGGATTTACAATAGCTTTTTAGATGGAAAAAGTAGCAGTGAAATTGCTCGAATATTAAATCAGAAAAAAGAGAAAACGCCCGGACAGTATTATAAAGAACTTGGTTACAGTGTTCCACGAACCAGACCGGATTCAAAATGGAACTATCAGGCAGTACAGAGGATTCTTTCTAAGCGAAGCTATACCGGAGACAGTGAGCATAATGACAGTGGAAAAAGTGTGATTGTTAATAATACTCATGAAGCAATTATTTCACATGAAATCTTTGATAAAGCACAAAAGGAATTAGATTACAGAAAAAATCATTATATTGCGGATCGTGAGTATGGAAGCTATACTTCAAAAAATGTGCTTGGAGGCTGGCTGTATTGTTTCAGATGTCAGAAACCTATGTATTATATCAATGACGATGATGAAGGTGGAAGATATGTATGTGCGGCACATTATTTTACAGGTCAGGAATGTTTTCTCTGTAAGATATTAAAAAAGGATGTTTGTGAAAAAGTGATGGCAGATGTCATTTCGCATGGACTGACAACAAGGAAGTGTCTGACAAGATCAATCGTAAAGCAGCACATTGAGAAAGTATTTGTTTTTGAAGATGGAAGTATAGAAATTTCATATCGTAAGGAGGCGGATGAAGCATGAGATACAGAGTGGCAAAATATATCCGCTTATCTAATGAAGATAGGGATGTATCAGGAAATCTTAAGCAGGAAAGTAACAGTGTAGGAACGCAGAGACGACTTATTGATGCGTATATCATGAAAAACAAAGAGCTATCCAATGCCGATGTGGCAGAATATTGTGATGATGGATATACGGGTACGAAGTTTGACAGACCTGATTTTTTAAGACTGATTGATGAATGTAAAAGCGGAAATGTTGATTGTGTTATTGTAAAAGATTTTTCAAGATTTGGTAGAGATTATATTGAGGTCGGTGATTATATTGACAAGATATTTCCTGAACTGGGGATAAGATTTATTTCAGTAAATGATGGTTTTGACAGCAATGATTTCAGAGGAGAAACCGGCGGTTTTGAGGTAGTTATTCATAATCTGATTAATTCTTATTACAGTAAGGACCTTTCCAAGAAGGTAATTACAGCAAAAAATACCAGAGCAAGCAGAGGTGAATATGTATGCGGATTTGCTCCGTATGGATATCTCAAGGGCGAGGATAAGAGCAAGTTGATTGTAGATGAAACGGTAGCACCGGTTGTGAAAATGATTTTTTCACTGGCTTGTGATGGTATGGCAGTATCTGAAATAGCAAGGCTTCTGAATGACTATGAAATACCGACAAAAGCTGCTTATGCAGAATGCATTGGAAAAAAAGTTCACATTAGGCATAAGCCTAAGAATTATACATGGACTGCATCTGCGATAAGAGCAATTATCGTGAATGAAACCTATGCAGGTAGTGTGGTCTATGGAAAGTCTTCAAAAGGATTGCATGTTGGTCACAGGAATATTCAAAGGGAGCAAGAGGACTGGGTAATTACACCAAATGCTCATGAAGCGATTGTTGACAGAGCAACATTTGAAATGGCGAATAAAAAGACTGGAAATCGAAAATCCATAAAGGGAATAGCAAGAACACCCAATGTATTATTTCGATGTGCTTATTGTGGACGAGCATTGCGTCCTTATAATAAAAATCTTTTGTTTTGTCCAAGTGTGTCAGCAGACAGTGCACGAAAATGTGATTGTATGAAGCTGGATAAGAAAAAAACGGAGGATTGCGTTCTTTCGGTGGTTCAGCAGATGGCATCTGTATTTATGGAAGAAAGCAAAAAGAACAGCAATAAGAAAGTAGTCAGGAAGGATGGAGTGTCAGCAGAGGAACTGGAACATCAGATATCCTCTTTATCAGTAAAGAAAATCTCTATGTATGAGGCATATAGGGCTGGTCAATATACCAGAGAAGCGTTCAAAAAAATGAATGATGAAATGGCAGCACAGATTGAGCAACTGAAAGAGCAGTACAGGGAATTACAGACAGCAAAGATTGAAGATAGTAAGGAAGATGAAAATTTGGAAGACTGGGAAATGCTTGCTGAACTAAGCAGTTTTGATGTGAATGCGATTAAGCAGGTTGTGAAAGAGGTTATTGTTCATGCTCCGGATCAATTAGAAATAATATGGAAGTCCGATGATTTTGTGAAATCTTCAAATGAGATAATGCAAATGTAAAGGTGTTCCGATATAATGAATGTATTGAGATAAAGAATAAATGGGTTCTCCAATGGATCAAAAGCGAATTGATTTAGGGAGAACTCATTTTCAAAAAAATTAAATTTTTTTT
>CACXFB010000016.1 GCA_902766825.1 uncultured Lachnospiraceae bacterium | reverse complement strand
GTGGAATATCAACACTTGAAGCTATATCTGTAAAATGTTCCTTAAGTCCCTTCTGTGTTGCTTTATTGTAATAAGGTGTAACAACTAAAAGTCCGTCTGAACCTGCCTTTTGTGCTTCTTTTGAAAGATATTTTGCAGTCTGTGTACAGTTAGAACCTGTTCCTGCAATAACAGGAATTCTTCCTGCTGCCTTTGCTGCAGCTACTCTTATACACTCAAGATGTTCTTCCTCTGTAAGTGTTGAAGCTTCACCTGTTGTTCCGCAGATAATAAGTGCATCTGTTTCGTTGTTGATATGGAACTCAACAAGCGCTTCAAGCTTTCCATAGTTAACCGATAAGTCGTCATTAAATGGTGTAACAAGTGCAACACCGCTTCCTTTAAAAATTGACATTGTAATACCTCCTGAAATAAAAAATTTAAATAGTTTAGATGAATCGCTTCATTGTATTATATGCTTATGTATTAAAAAAGGAGCCCCCAGAGGGCTCCTAAAGAATCTGTACGTAACATATAAATTCTAAAGGTAGCTCTCCATCGTTAGATGACAGTCGAATGGCTGTTAACCATGCAACCAGAAAATATCACCGGGTCGTGATACCTCTTCGGCACTTCCCCCTTTCGATATCCGTCTTATGCTTACCCTGCATCAGGATATCTAATCTTGAGTCGTGCGCCTCTACCATCATTGTGTTAAATAAACACCTGATAATTAGATTTATCTTATCATTCCACAACATGTATGTCAACACTATTTATATTTTCTTCATATTCCATTTTGCTAACCGATACTTCAAAGGCAATTCTTTTGTCATATTCGGTCTCTGATATCTTTTTCTGATACTCCCTGCTTTGTATTCTTCCCCACAGTTTCAGATGTCCTCCTACCTGAAATTTCTGGGCAAATCTCGCATTTCTGCCCCAGCATATGCATGGTATGTAATCTGATTTGCCGTAAGGCCTGTTCACTGCAAGAAGAATATCCGCAATCTCTCTTCCAAGAGGTGTCTTGCGATACACCGGCGGTTTACATATGTAACCGTCAAGTTCAATCGAATTAGGATTAATGTCCTCCGGAACATTTTCCTCACCCTCTAAGACATTCACCTCTCTTACAAACACGGATAATACCAGTCGGTTATGGTTCTCTTCGTGCCTGTTGTAAGAACGAAACTGTCCGTTTACTTCAATTATTTTTCCCACATAGTCATCATTTACATTGATAAGTCTCTCAGATATCATGAGCGGAATAATATCATTTGATGAGCTTAATCTTCGTACTGCGACCTGCAGAACATAAAAACCTTCTCCATATACCTCGTGGCTGAATTCAAAATTTGTCACGACCTCTCCAACAATAGCTACCTGATTATTATCAAAAATCTTATCTGTCATATTTTTGTATAATCTCCTCTCCTTTTTCAAATTGTGTTTTTTCGCTCTTTACTATTATATTTACCATTTGCTGTAAATTATTACAAGTATTTTTTCGTCAATTATAAATTTTTTATAATCACACCCTCTATATTAATTATAAATTCATTGTATTTATCATTGAATTAACGCATAACAACTGATAAAATAGGACAGTTGAAAAGGAAACAATGCTTAGCGGCATATCAAATAAGAATAAAGAAATGAGGATAACAATGAAAATCAGTAATGACAAGATAAGAAACATTGCTATTATCGCTCACGTTGACCACGGTAAGACAACTTTGGTTGATGAACTTTTAAAGCAGAGCGGTACTTTCCGTGCAGGTCAGGAAGTAGCTGAACGTGTCATGGACTCTAATGATATCGAACGTGAACGTGGAATTACAATTCTCTCAAAGAACACAGCTGTTCATTATAAGGATTATAAGATTAATATCATTGATACTCCGGGACATGCTGATTTCGGTGGTGAGGTTGAGCGTGTTCTTAAGATGGTTAACGGTGTTGTTCTCGTAGTAGATGCATATGAAGGTGCAATGCCACAGACAAAGTTCGTTTTAAGAAAAGCTCTTGAGCTTAACCTTCCTGTTATAGTATGTATCAATAAAATTGACCGTCCGGAGGCAAGACCTTCAGAAGTTATCGATGAAGTTCTTGAGCTCTTTATCGATCTTGATGCGTCTGAGGATCAGCTTGAATGTCCATTTGTATACGCATCAGCTAAAGATGGTGTTGCAATTCTTGAATTAGATGACGAGCCAAAGGACATGGAACCGTTATTCGAGACAATCGTAGATTACATTCCTGCTCCAACAGGTGATCCTGATGCAGGTACACAGGTTCTTATAAGTACAATAGATTACAACGAATACGTAGGACGTATCGGTGTAGGTAAAGTTGACAACGGTACAATCAAGGTTAATCAGGATGTTGTATTACTCAACCACCATGACCCTGATATGAACCGTAAAGTTAAGATAAGCAAGCTTTATGAATTTGAAGGACTTAACAAAGTTGAGGTTAATGAAGCAGGTATAGGTTCAATCGTTGCTATTTCAGGAATAAGTGATATTCACATTGGAGACACTATCTGCTCTCCTGACAATCCTGTAGCAATTCCTTTCCAGAAGATTTCTGAACCTACAATCGCAATGCATTTTATAGTAAATGACAGTCCACTTGCAGGTAAAGAAGGTAAGTTCGTTACATCACGTCATCTTCGTGACAGACTTATGCGTGAGCTTAACACTGATGTCAGCCTCCGTGTAGAAGAAACAGATTCAACAGAGAGCTTCAAGGTAAGCGGACGTGGAGAGCTTCACCTTTCAGTTCTTATCGAGAACATGCGTCGTGAAGGATATGAATTTGCAGTAAGTAAAGCAGAGGTTCTCTACCAGACTGACGAGAACGGCAAGAAGTTAGAGCCAATGGAGCGTGCATATATAGATGTTCCTGATGAATTTGCCGGAAGCGTTATCGAAAAGCTTGGTCAGCGTAAAGGTGAACTTATCGGAATGAGTACAGGTGCAGGCGCATACACAAGACTTGAATTCTCAATCCCATCAAGAGGATTAATCGGATATCGTGGAGAGTTCATGACAGATACTAAGGGAAATGGTATCATCAATACACTTTTTGACGGATATGCTCCATACAAGGGTGACATCCAGTACAGAAAACAGGGTTCTCTCATCGCATTCGAGACAGGTGAATCAATCACATACGGTCTCTTTAACGCTCAAGAGCGTGGTACTCTCTTCATCGGACCTGGTGAAGCCGTATACGGTGGAATGGTTGTCGGTCAGAATGGTAAGACAGAAGATATCGAGGTTAACGTATGTAAGCGTAAACAGCTTACCAACACAAGATCATCAAGTGCAGATGAAGCACTTCGTCTTGTACCTCCTAAGAAACTCAGTCTTGAAGAGTCACTTGAATTCATCGACACAGATGAGCTCTTAGAGGTTACACCTAAGAACTTAAGAATTCGTAAGAAGATTCTTGATCCAAAGCTTAGAATGAGAGCTAACAGAAAGTAATATATATTATTCGACATAATTTTCGTAGCCTCTGGGTCATGACCTGGTTCCCGGGCGGTGATTTACTAGGCGCACAAGAAATATGTAATCTCCCTAGTAATCCTCGGCGGTAATTTACTAAAGAAACAAGAATAATTGAATTTTCCTAGTAGTTCTCGATAATAATTTACTAGGGAAACAGGAATAATTGAATCTCCCTAGTAATCCTCGACGGTAATTTACTAGGGAAACAGGAATAATGAATTTTCCCTAGTAGTTCTTGATAGTAATCCTCGGCAGTGATTTACCAGGCAAAACAATAAAATAAGGCGGAAGCTTAATGCTCCCGCCTTATTTTATTATTTTTGCAAAACTGCGATATATCATCAATTATATACAACGTATCATCTATAAGTACATCAAATGTTCCTGCCCTGTACAGATTAATCATTATAAGTCCTGCCGGCAGGGCAATAAGAATTCCTATTATGCCGCCTATCTTATAACCTATAAACAGAAGAATTAATGTTGCAAGAGGTGAAATTCCGATACTGTCTCCGACAACTTTAGGTTGTAAAAACTGCTTAGTCAGCTGACAGGCTATGTAGAGCACCACAAGAATTATCGCCCTTGCATACGAACCTGTAAGAAGACAGTATGCAGTCCATGGCCAAAGCACCGCTCCCGTTCCAAACACCGGAAGGAAATCAAGTATTCCGATTCCAAGTGAAATCAAAAAGCTGTAATCAACATCCATAATCTCAAATGTCACAAACATGATTGCAACCATAATAAGCATAAGCTTGAACTGGGCTTTTATATATCCTCCTACAGCTGTAGTAAAGTATGTAGATATCAATTTTAACTTCTCATTTATCACCATTGGGATATACTTTTTTTTATATAAAGATATTTTTTCTTTATCAACTGTAAAGAAATACGCTGATAATATAGTGAATATCGATGCTAGAATAACCTCCATGACATTCCTTACCGCACTACTTGCAGTATCGATATTAATGATTCTTTCCCCTTCAGATACTCCTATATTATTAAATGACGATTTAATTTTTAATATATATCTTTGAATAAACGGAGGCATTTTGTCATACAAATTAGTCATCTTATCGCCCAGTCTGTATATCTCATTTTTAATTGTAACAAGAGTCTGCGGCACATTGTCAATCATATCGATTGCCTGATATATAATTGTGCTGATTATCCAGTACACCGCAAAGAATACCAGGAATATAACAAGGGCGATAATAAAAGCTGATCCAAGCTTTCGTACTATCTTCACTTTTTGTTCTAAAAATTTCACAATCGGGTCTGAAATAACCGAAATAATATATCCGATAACGAATGGCATAAAAAATGATAACAGCTTTGGCAGCACAAAGATTACAAATCCAAATATTGCTGCAGCTATCAGATAATCCAGCCCGATTTTTAAATATATCTTTTTCTTATTCATGCTATTCTCCGTTTTAAATGTAACTATTATTTATGTATCTTAGTATATACCAATAAAAATTTTAGTAAACAGATGTAAAAAAATCTTAAGAAAACTTCAGAAATTTCTCACGTTTGCTTTAATACTGTATTCATGTTACAATGTGTTAGCTAAAAAACACATTTACTTTCCAAAGGAGTCCGATTTGAAAAAGAATTATTTTGCCCTTATTGCAATACTTTCTGTCGTAATAACTTTTACGGCAGTTATATCATATACATTTTCACAAAATAACAATTTAGACAGTGATAAGGCTGACATTAATATAGTAACTTCATTTTATCCTATGTACATTATTGCCTTAAATCTTACCGATAATGTGGATAATGTAAGTGTTACTAATCTTACACCTAACCAGACGGGATGCCTTCATGACTATCAGTTTAGCACTTCAGACATGAAAAAACTTGACGGAGCTGATGCATTTATCATCAACGGCGGTGGAATGGAGACTTTCATAACTGACGTGGTTAACCAGTATAAAGATATTGATATTATTGATTCATCTGTCGGAATTGCTTTTCTTGAGGAAAATGGAGAACATGAACACCATGAAGATAACCATAATGATGATATACACGATGATGACCATAACGAAGACGAGGATGAAAGTCATGAGCATGAACATGACGAAGACGAGGATGAAGGTCATGAGCATGAACATGAGCACGGGGATTACAATGCACATGCCTGGATGGATCCTGACAGATACATCATGCAGATTAACAATGTTTGTGACGGTCTTATTAAGCTTGACCCTGATAATGAAGCGCTCTACAAAAAAAATGCTTCAAACTATGTTAAAAAAGTTGCTGATATTTCCTCACGACTTGACAGCATAGATATGCAGGGTGAAGGAAATGTAATTATTTTTCACGATGCTTTTGCTTATCTTGCTTCACGCATCGGTCTTAGTGTTGCAGCATCCATTGAAATCGAAAGTGACAACACCGCTCTCTCATCAGGCGAGATTGCCTCAATAATTGATGAAATGAATGAGCATAACATAAAGAGTATTTTTATTGAAAAACAATTTGACACCGGAATTGCCCGCACTATCGCAGACGCAACCGATGCCAAAATTTATGTCATTGATTCAATTGTTACGGGAAATGATGATAAAGACGCATATATTGATGCCATGAACAACAATATTGATGTCATCATCCCTTTACAGTAGGTTTTGCTATCAATGTCATGAAGAACACAACTGCCGATACAATTACAATGCTTGGCCCCGTTGCGGTGTTCATGTGATAACTTAACACAAGACCGCACAGACCGCATGTTATCGAAATAATGCATGAAAACAACGTGTATTCCCTCATGTTGGTGGCAAGATTTCTTGCGGCTGCGGCAGGAAGTATCAACAGTGCATTAATAATAAGCACTCCAACCCATCTTATTGACATCATAACTATAAGAGCTATAACAACAGAAAACAGGTTATTTACAAATTTTACACGTATATTTCTGCTTCTGGCCAATGTCTCATTAATACTGATAACAAGCATCTTATTATAGAAAAATACCCAGAATACCACGGTAAATATAAATACTCCCAAAAGCATAAGTATTTCTTTAAAAGTAATACTTAGAATATCTCCCACAAGAAGACTTGAATACTTTGAAAAATTGCCTCCCATGGACAATATCACAAGTCCTATTGCGGTACTAAATGATGAAAACACAGATATGACAGTGTCGGTTGATGCTGTCTTTTTTCCTTTTATATAGTTAAGAAACAGCGCAAAAGCCACCGCATACAGCATCATGGATATATCAGTGCTTACAAGTCCAAGTATCACACCAATTGCAATACCTGTAAGTGCCGAATGTCCAAGGGCATCCGAGAAAAACGCCATGTTGTTGTTAACTATTACAGTTCCTATCATTCCAAACAAAGGAGTAATTATAAGAACCGCAAGCAATGCATTTTTCATGAAATCATACTGTATCCATGAAAACGGTAAAATGTGCTCTAAAATATTATATATTACTTCCATCAGACACCTCCCCGAAAGAGATATGTCCAAACACCTCTTTGAATTCATCAGACTCAAATACTTCTTTAGGAGTACCGGCCTTTAAAACATTTTTATTAAGCAGTATTACGCTGTCGGCGTATTTTGCCACATATTCCAAATCGTGAGACACCAAAATAACCGCCAGATCATAATGATTCTTAAGATAATTGATATTCTCATAGAACAGTCTTGTACCGTTGTCGTCCATTCCCGATATCGGTTCATCCAAAAGAAGCAGATTAGGAACCGGATTAACGGACAATGAAAGCATAACCCTTTGAAGCTCACCTCCGGACAAATCACAAAGCGGTTTGTCAATAAGATCTGTAGCCTCAAACAGACTTAACATATCCTTGACCTCTTCTCTTAATGCCTTTTTTCGTGGCAAAAAGGCCGGATAACGGGATATTGAGGCTGCAGCCAGGTCATACACGCTTACCGGAGTATTCTTTTCCACATTGAGAAACTGAGGCACATAACCGATACTTAGCTTTGAATCACAGTTTGTCCTCTTATCCTTAAACTCAATTGTTCCTTCATGAGGAATCTCGCCCGTGAGTGCCTTCACAAAAGTTGATTTACCCGCACCGTTCTGACCGATTACAGCCGTCATCTTACCACAATGAATATGAATATTGATATCCTCAAGTATTGTGGACGTACCAAGCTTCACCGTAAGATTATTAACCTTAATACAGTGAAGTCCGCAGGCTTTATCCTTATACTTTATAATGCTCATCATTTTTTTGGAATTGTGTGTACTCATTTACTCTCCGTAATTAACTAAGGTAAGCGTCAAGCACGCTTATAAGCTTATCCATCTGTTCATCGGTTCCGATTGTGATTCTAAGATAATTATCAATCCTTGGAGCATTGAAATATCTTACGAATATCTCATTTTCCCTTAACATACTCATAATTTCTTTTGCAGGAACCTTATTATGTGTTGCAAAAATAAAATTCGTCATTGAATCAGGGAAAGAAAAACCAAGTCTTTTAAGTTCCTTTTTGGTTCTTTCTCTTGTAGCGATTATCTTTGCTGTAATCTCTTCAAAATACTTTCTGTCCTTAAGTGCCTCAACACCTGTCTCGATTGTTGCCATACTCATTGTGTACGAATTGTAAGAGAACTTAACAGCCTTAAGAGCATCAATAACCTTCTTACTTCCAAAGCAGTAACCTATACGCATTCCTGCCATAGAACGTGACTTGGAAAATGTCTGGACAATTATTACATTCTCATATTTATCGATAAGTCCTACTGCACTCTTTGCACCAAAATCAATATAAGCTTCATCAACTATTACGATACTGTCCTGATTGTTCTTAACGATATCTTCGATAAAATCAATATCCACATATTCGCCTGTAGGAGCATTAGGATTGGCAATGACAATTCCTCCGTTATCAGTAAGATAATCTTCCTTTACCAGTCTGAAGTTGTCATCAAGCATTTTTTTCTCGTACGGAATGTTAAAAAGCTCTGCCCACACATCATAAAATGAATATGTTATATCTGCAAAAAGTACCGGCTTATCTGAATTGAAAAATGTCAAAAAACACATTCCAAGAACATCATCAGAACCTACACCCGTAAAGATTCTGTCTTCATCTATTCCGTAAAATGATGACAGTTCCTTAACAAGTGCTTTTGCATCAGGATTCGGATACAGACGAAGCTTTTCAGCGTCCATGTTCTGTAATACTTTCTGTACACCCGGCGCCGGCGGATATGGATTCTCATTAGTATTAAGCTTTATCAAATTATCGGTTACAACCGGCTGTTCTCCCGGAACATAGGGTTTAACTCTTCTAACGTATTCTTCCCATTTACCTGACATATTAATTCACCTTAGTTTCCTTTGCTAATTTTTCAAACTCAACCATAGCTCTTTCAATCATATTGTAGTCAACACAGTATGCAAGTCTTACATATCCTGCACAACCAAATGAAGATCCAGGAACAAGTAAAATTCTATGTTTCTTTGCCGCTGCAACGAACTCTTTTTCATCAATAGGAGTCTTAATCCACATATAGAATGCTCCCTGTGGTCTTACAAACTCAAAACCAAACTGTGATAACTTTTCAACTAAAAGCTTTCTGTTCTTATCGTATCCTTCAACGTCAACCTTTGCATCAAGACATCTTGCAACAACTCTCTGGATGAGTGATGGAGCATTAACAAATCCAAGTATTCTGTTAGCTACATTAGCAGCTGCAGCAACATTTTCAAAATCTGCAACACTATCAGGAATTACAAGATATCCGATTCTCTCACCAGGAAGCGAAAGAGATTTGCTGTATGAATAACCAACTATGGTATTATCATAATATTTTGTAAGATAAGGTACTTCAACTCCATCGTATGCAAGCTCTCTGTATGGCTCATCTGCGATAAGATAAATGTCTGTGCCAAATTCCTTCCCCTTCTTAACCATGATTTCTGCTAACACCTTAATTGTCTCAACAGGGTACACAACACCTGTAGGATTGTTAGGGTTATTAATAATTACAGCTTTTGTCTTAGCTGTTAACATCTGCTCAAACTGCTCAAGGTTAGGCATGAAATCAACTGTATTTGCAGGCACTGCCTTAAGCACGCCACAATGATTCTTAACGTAGTTATTGTACTCTCCAAAGTAAGGAGCAAATGTAAGAACTTCATCTCCTTCATCAAGTAAAGTCTTAAGTATAACGTTAAGGCCTCCGGCAGCACCTACTGTCATAAGAATATTTCTCTCATCAAAATTTGTATCAAATTTCTTATTGAGGCTGTCTGCTATAGCCGCTCTTACATCAGGATAACCGGAGTTATTCATATATCCGTGGACAAGGTTAGGCTCTTCACTGTTAAGTATGTCTATAAATGCTTCCTTAACAGATACAGGTGGCTCGATGCTTGGATTACCAAGGCTGAAATCATATACATTCTCAGGGCCAAACTGGGCTGCCATCTTCTTGCCTTCTTCAAACATTGCTCTTATAACAGAGCTGTTTTTTACCATGTCTTCCATCTTCTTTGCTATCATAATACTAATCCTCCAATTATCTGTTTTATTCTCAAAATATAATTACATACTCATTATAACTGCTCTTGCATCCTCTTCACTTACCGGTGTTGCAAAATTGCCTTCTTCGTATTCCACAACATCACCGATTCCCTTCTGAAATACAAATCTAAGCTTTCCGTCTCTTACCTTCTTATCGGTGTAAAGCTTCTTAACAAGCTTCTCTTTATCTATATAATCAGGAATTTCAACAGGAAGCTTTGCTCTTCTTAGCGCTTCGATTGTAAGCTCAACCTCTTCGTCTGTTACATGACCGAACTTTCTTGCAAGCTTAACTTCTGCCACAAGTCCTATTGCAACAGCTTCACCATGAAGAAGTCTGTAATCACTTACAGTCTCAATAGCTCTTCCCACCGTGTGACCAAGATTAAGTATTTCACGAAGTCCGCTTTCTCTTTCATCTTTCATAACGACATTATATTTTATCTCACAATTGACATTTGATATATGCACACATGCTTCTTTGTCATTATCAATAATTTTATCCAT
>CACXFB010000015.1 GCA_902766825.1 uncultured Lachnospiraceae bacterium | reverse complement strand
GAAAAAATAAGAAAAAATCAGAAAAGCAAGATGCAAGAAATTCACCTGACAGCGGCGTGCAAGTGTGAGGTGTGAAAAAATAAGAAAGAATCAGTAGGGCCGGGTGGAGAAAATTCACCTGACAGCGACTTGAGAGTGTGAGGTGTGAAAAAATAAGAAAGAATCAGAAAAGCAAGATGCAAGAAATTCACCTGACAGCGGCGTGCAAGTGTGAGGTGTGAAAAAATATGGATAAAAACACCCACATATGGTACAATTAACATATCTTTTTTGCGCGAAATCTACAAAAAACTAGCTGGTAGTTAATTAATACCTGGCAAAGGATGGGATGCCCGGTAAAGGATTGGGTGCCCGGCAAAGGATGATGTGTCCGGTAAAGGATGGTGATTACTATAGATTTAAATTACAGACATGAATGGAAACATGAGCTTAATCTGGCGCAGATGCTTGCAATCAGGTCAAGAATATCGCAGGTTGCAAATACAGATGCACATGCGGTGGACGGAAAATATCTGATAAGGAGCCTGTATTTTGATAATATGCAGGACAAGGCGCTTAGGGAAAAGATAGATGGCGTTAACATGCGTGAGAAGTTTCGCATCCGCTACTACAATAATGATACTTCATTTATTCATCTTGAAAAGAAGAGCAGGCTTAACGGGCTTGGAACAAAGTTTAGCGCACTGTTAAATGAAAGTCAGGTTAAATCAATTCTCGACGGCGATATCGGATGGATGATTGATTCAAAGGAGCCGCTTATAAGAGAGCTTTACTGTAAGATGAAGTATCAGGGGATGAAGCCTAGGACAATTGTTGACTACACGAGGGAGCCGTTCATTTTCACGGCAGGTAACGTAAGAGTGACATTTGATTATAATATCAGGACATCGACTGATTGCAGGGATTTTCTTAGCACAGAATGCGTTACGATTCCGGCGGGAGATAAGGTTATTATTCTTGAGGTGAAGTGGGATGCATTTTTGCCGGCGATTATAAAGGATGCGGTTGCCGAACAAGGAGTAAGGGTAGGGGCGTTTTCAAAATACGCCAGATGCAGGATATACGGTTAGTGTGTGCTGCAAAATAACAAATGAAAATTTAAACATCTAAAGGAGAAGATTTTATGGCTTACTTATCATTGACATTTTCGGATGTATTTAAATCCAGCTTTTTGGAGAATGTGAATTCGATAACGATTCTGGATATGGTGCTTGCGATGGTACTGGCGTTTGCGCTTGGACTTTTTATATTTTTTGTTTATAAAAAGACGTACCAGGGGGTTATGTTTTCAACAGGATTCGGTGTGACGTTAGTGGCGCTTACCATGATTACAACGCTTGTAATTCTTGCAGTAACAAGTAACGTTGTGCTCTCTCTTGGTATGGTCGGTGCGCTGTCTATCGTAAGATTTCGTACTGCAATAAAAGAACCGCTTGAGATTGCATATCTGTTCTGGTCAATTGCGGCAGGTATTGTTCTTGCGGCAGGTCTTATTCCGCTTGCTGTATTTGGCAGCGTGTTCATCGGAATAATTCTTATTATTTTTGTTAACAGAAAAGAGAATACATATCCGTACATTGTGGTGATAAGATGCGACGGACATGACAGTGAGGTAAATGCAATAAAATGCCTTGAGGAAAATGTGATTAAAAGTGTTGTGAAAAGCAAGACCGCAACAAAAGGTTCGGTGGAGATAACTGTTGAGATAAGACTTAAGGAAGACAACACTGATTTTGTAAATGATATTTCACAGCTTGAAGGTGTGGACAGTGCGGTCCTTGTAAGCTATAACGGAGACTACATGGGTTAGGAGGGCTTATGGCAATACATAAAAGTATTGATAAAATATGTGTCGCCGTTATCGTTATTGCCGTAATAATCACCGTCATTTTCATGAGTGGAGAGAAAATCGGAATGGTTACGGTAGTAGATGAGGATGCAGAAACTAACGAGGATAAGTCTTATTTTACGGATAATGATAAAAACGGTGACTGGGATGAAAGCGGTGCAACAACAATAAAGATGAATGGCCCTGCGTCGGTTATATCCGGTGGCGGTGCATATGATTACGACGGAAATGTTGTTATATCGGGCGCAGGATTTTACGTGATAAGCGGAGAACTTGATAACGGAAGCATTATTGTTGATGCAAACGAATCATCAAAAGTATTTATCAAGTTAAAAGGCGCAAAAGTTAATTGTGAGGATGATGCGTGCTTTCGCATTGACCAGGCGGATAAGGTTTTTTTGACGCTGGAAGAGGATACGGACAATTATTTTGAGAGCGGCAGTCAGTTCAGTGATGAGGCACTAAAGGACAATACCCGTGGCGCAATTTTTGCACATGACGATCTTGCTGTTAACGGCAAGGGTACACTGGTTGTAAAGACAGGGTACGGTCATGGAATAGACGCTAATGATGATTTGATTATTGGCGGTGGCAACCTTAAGATATCTGCGGTAAAGGATGGCATTCATGTCAAAGACAGCATACGAATTATGGAGGCTACAGTTGCCATAACAGCTGAGGATGATGGTATTGTATCTGAAAATGAGGATGGATATTTTTACATGGAGTCCGGAAGTGTGAATATTGAAAGTGAAGACGATGCGATTCATACAATGGGAGATGTGACACTCGCCGGGGGAAGCCTTTATATTCAGTCGGAGGATGACGCTGTTCATTCCGAGAAAAATATCAATATTACCGGAGCTGATATTGACATCCCCAAGTGCCATGAGGGATTTGAAGCGGTAAGAATTGATGTTGCAGCAGGAAGCATAAGTGTGTATCCGGATGATGACGGATTTAATGCAAACAAAGATAACGCCGGTGGTGCAACATACATTAACATCAGTGGCGGAAACATAAGCATTATAAATGAAGATGCAAGGGATGCAGACGGACTTGATTCTAACGGAAGCATATACATTTCGGGCGGAGATATCTTCATAAGCCTGCCGGGGGGCGGCACCAATAATGCTATAGATTTTGCAAGTGAAAATGATGGGATATGTGAGATTAACGGTGGCAATATAGTTGCGTGCGGCGGCAGTGAAATGGCCGAAAAGATGAGTTCATCTTCGTCTCAGTGCAGTATCGCGTATGTTTTGTCATCGGTAACTAATGACAATGTTACATTGGAACTTGCGGATGGCAAAGGAGACAAAATAGTATCAAAAGAAATCCCTCTTGGGTTTGATTATGTGCTTATAAGCTCGCCACAGCTTAAGGAAAATGAGACGTATACCCTGTCGGTTTCTGATGTGTCAGAAGTGATAACGACAGATTCGGTTTCAACATATGTCGGAGAATCATCTTCAGAAAATGCCGGGAAGATGGGAGGAAGAGAAGATGGAATGAATCCGCCGGACATGGAAGAACGAGAAGAAGGGATGAATCCACCGGACATGGGTGATGGAGAAGAAGGAAGAATGAATCCGCCCGACATGGGGGATTCGGAAGATGAACAGGACAGAATTGGACCACCGGACATGGAGGATAGAGAAGAAAGAATGAATCCACTGGATATGGAAGGTGCAGAAGATGGACAGGAAGTGCAAGAAGAAAGTGAGGAATACGATACCAAAAAAGAAGTGACAGATAAAGAGTGGCTTTGGTTGGGGGTATCGTTTGGAGTTCTGATTGCGGGAATTGGATTTGCAAGGTTTTATAAACGAGGTCGCTAGACTGAACGGATGTGGGGGCGGGAAAGGAGAAGGTTATGAAGAGAACGGATATTTTGCCGCAACATATTCCTGACGGGCAGCAGTTTGATGAAGAGTCGTTAAAGGAAGTTAATGAGGAAATTCATAAGCTTGCAGGTAAAGGTTTTTTATCTATGTTTGGCTCTGTTGCCGGGTGTGTTGCATTGTCGATTGTATCGGCAAAGATAATTCAGGGGGTGGTTGGTTACGGACTTGCCGCAGTGATAATGATTTTTATGCCGGCGGTTATGGGGCTTATGATGAAGATTTCGTCAAAAGGTTATACCGATGTGGCAAAAAGAGCAGGTTTGTCCGTCAGGCAGCTTAACGAAGCGATAAAGAACAGAAATGGCAATGTAGCGGCCTGGGGCGAATTGCCGGCGGACAGTGCTAAACTTTCCCCTGAGGAGAAAAAAGAACTTAAAAAGATAAAGAGAAAAAAGCTACTCTTTGTATTTGGAATTGTGATTGCAGTAATTGGAGTGGGGCTTTTGGGGTATGACTTTTATCTTACAAACACATCAAACCGCTCTGATTATGAAATAACAGCAGTTAACGGTACTGTAAGTGAAGATGATTTTAAAGACATAGAGCGTATTTTGGATGACAGATTTGATGTTCTGAAAGAGAAGATGAAATCTGATACAAAGCCTCCAAAATATAAGCTTAAAGATGGCAGTATTATTTGTAAAAATAATTCCAATATTTTAACGGAATACAATTATCAATATTTCTTTGTTCAGGGAAAGATAAGCATTGTTGATGATAACGGTAATGAACTGGCCACTGACAGCGACGTTGAAAAGGCAGAGTACATTGACAGAAAAGATGGCAAAGCGGGAACATTGGCTCTTACATTTAGCGAAGAAGCTTATGAAAAAATTAAAGCTTATGACGGCGTGCTTAGAATTAAGACAGGAGACAAAATCTTTGATAAGATTCTTTTGCAAAACAATAATTTTGCATCAAGCTGGATTATAGAGCATTCGGTTAACAGTACATGTTATTTTGATGAAGTTGCAGTTGGAATTTACATTGCACATGAGTATCCGTTGCCGTATGAAGTGGATGTGAGTCTGCAGTAGACTGCAAATGTAATAATAAGAAATATTTGTTTAAATCTTGACAAATAATAATATAATTTAACCTTGTAAAAATTTATACAAGGAGAAGAAATTATGAAATTAAAAAGAATTGTTACAATGTTTACCTTGGTTGGAATGCTGTCATTATCTTGTGAAGGTATGGCTTTTGCGAAAACAACAAAAAAGCAGGTTGAATTCGAGTCTAATGATGGTAAAATAACTGCTGTTGGCCCTCATTGTATAAGATTTGATTATACAATGGGGGTTAAAAATGGGAGGAACTAACTGTGAATAAAAAGAAAAAATCGATGGCTGTATATGTGATAATTATAATGGTTATTGTTGTGGCAGTATTTTTTTTGCAAAGATGGTATGAGGATGATGAAATTGATCCAGTTGCTATCAAAGATAGGGAAACAATTAAAGAAGAATCAGTCTTAATGGAACATAGTTTTTACAGACCGTTGGGTGAAATTGCAGGTGAACATGTAGAAGGATATTATGAAGTAACTATTGAGAGTGGTGCTGTTAAGCTTGAGATATATGACAGTGATTCTAATGAAGTATTTTATCAAAAAGATTTTTTACATAATGGGACTTTTAGTGACGTGTTCGATATAAAAGAACACAAAAACTTTGTATATAAATACAGCAAGATACCTGGATATGATTTGGCAACAGGTAAAAGCGCTAATAGGGTTGTTACATATGAGCATACAGGTTTTTATAAATTGCAGGATTTATTTTAATGTGTTTTTGAATTTAGAAAATGACAGTGCCTTTATTGCTGATATAATTTAATAAAGGGGCGACTGTCTGATGGAACAAAGAAGGTAAAAAAATTTTGTTAATTACACATGATATTAATGTCGCAAAACAATGTGAAAGGATAATTGAAATTGTAGATGGAAGAATCAGTTCTTGAAG
>CACXFB010000014.1 GCA_902766825.1 uncultured Lachnospiraceae bacterium | reverse complement strand
TGCTAAAGCCTGAGTATACCATTATATCTGCAGGGAAGAATAATATGTATCATCACCCGTCGGATAAAACGTTAAAAAGACTTGATGATGCAGGAAGCAGGGCATTTGTGACATTTAATACGGGGCAGATAAGTATTGTAAGTGATGGAAGAAAAGACGGATTAAAAATCCGGTTTGGAGGCAATGGTGAAAAAAATAATACAGGATATTAAGACGCAGACTTATTCCAGAATATATGTTATATACGGCGAAGATGATTATATGAAACAGTTGTATGTAAAAAAACTTAAGATGGCGCTTATGGATGGCGCGGACGAGATGAACTGCAACGTGTTTTCGGGAAAAAACATCGATGAAAATGAAGTGATTAGCATCGCCCAGACAATGCCGTTCTTTGCCGACAGACGAGTTATTGTTATAGAAGACAGCGGATTCTTTGAAAGCGGCTGCAGCATCAGTGATTATTTTGATACATTTGCGGACACAACGTATTTCATATTTAAAGAAGAATCGGTGGACAAGCGTTCAAAGATGTATAAGCTTGCAAAAAATGAAGGCTATATAAGTGAGATGAACGGACTCGATGACAAGAACATGATGCAGTTTGTCATAAGCAAACTCACGGAACTTGGAATGAGCGTTACGCCGGCCATGGCACAGTATATACTTGAAAAAGTCGGCACTAACATGAATATGCTGATGAATGAATTTTATAAGCTGTCGGCATATACAATGGAGAGAGACGACCGCACAATAAGAAAAGAAGATGTGGATGCTATCTGCACCATCACACTCGAAAACAGAATATTTGAGATGATTGATGACCTTGCATTCGGACGAAGAGACAATGCAATCAAAAAGTACATGGACTTATACAGCCTGAAAGAATCGCCGACTAAGATACTAAGACTTATAATAAGGCACTACAATATCTTGCTTTTAATAACCCAGGCAAGAGAAGACGGTGCCGATAACGACAGAATATGCAAAGTTGCAAAGATTCCGTCATTTGCCCTAAAGAAGTATTTCAACCAGGCGGCAAACTATGACAAAGAACGCCTCCGCAAAATAATCGAGATGTGCGTTGAGAACGAAGAGAAATTCAAGACAGGCAACCTAAGCGAAATGATGGCAGTGGATATGCTGATGTGCGTAATCTAGAGGGTGAAACGGGGGACGGTTCTTCGTTCCATTAATCTGGAACGAAGAACCGTCCCCCGTTTCACCCCGAGTCCTATAAAATATTTCTTTATAAGACATCAAAACTCACCCATTGACTCAAATGGACGATAAATAATATAATAAAGGAGAGGAGAACAATTTTTATGAACTATAATTTAAAAGGAGGTGTTAGAGATGGCGACTTCAAGTATTACAAAGAATTTTATTGTTTCTGGTCAAAAACAAGCGGAAAAGTTTGCTGATGCAATTGAAGAATCTTATCAGGAGTCTCTTAACAGGCAACCAACACCTGACTTAAAAATCACGCATTTACATGGTTCGGAAGAAATAAAGAGTTTTATGGAGAAAAGGAAAAAAACAAATGATTAATGAGGTAACAGTCTTTAATATTCGTGAATATTTGTCTTATGCAGACGTTAATAATCTCGGAGAGGAAGAGTTACGACAAATCCTTTCCGAGTTTTTTTGTGACAAGAATTTGGACGTAGAAAGATTTTTAAAAGAACAAGCTATAGAGTTTACAAAGAAAAATCAATCCGTAACTTATCTTGTATTTTCTAATGATGACGCACAATTAGGAAAAAACTATAATGCTGGGGCGAATGAAAGAATTACCGGAGAACAGTTGCTACAGGCTGCTGTAGATACAATAAAGGAACTTCAATATATGGTTGGAGGAATGGTAGTTTTTTTGGAAGCAGAGGATAAAGACAAATTATTATACTTTTACCAGCAGGAGAATGGATTTAAAAAGTTTGATGTACGACAAACAAATTCAAGGAAGGAAGATTCACACTCGTTGGTTCAGTTACTAAAGGTTTTGTGAGTCAACTGTTCTGAAACAGGGGGGGAAACGGGGGACGGTTCAAAAAATTATAAAAAATCATTTGACAACTGCTTCTATATAGAATAATATATATGAGTGTGTTTAAGTTAAAAACGTCCGTGTCCGGATTTAACCAGGCACTATTACATTAAATATGATATGGAGGTGCGCAAATTGGCTAACATTAAATCAGCAAAGAAGAGAATCTTAGTTATCGAGACAAAGACAGCAAGAAACAAGAGCATTAAGTCAGCAGTTAAGACAGCAGTTAAGAAGTTTGAAGCTGCAGTTAAGGCTGGAGACAAGGAGCTTGCAAAGAAAGAGCTTGTTAATGCAACATCTGCAATTGACAAGGCTGCTTCTAAGGGAGTTTATCATAAGAACACAGCTTCTAGAAAAATCTCTCGTATGAACGTAGCTCTTAATAAGCTTGCTTAGTATAATATAAAAAATACATAAGACATCTGTAACCCCCTCTCACAGATGTCTTATTTTTTTTCATTTTTTTATGCCTGTTGTCTTGGGTCGTCCTCGTCAAACTCCATCACAACGTATGTTCCGGTATCTTTTTCTAAAATATCGGTAACAACACCGCTTGTTGATTTTATTCGTTCAAATACTTTAAAACAGCCGGACATGGCAGCGGCATGCTCGATTATGTAATTATAATTTACTGTTCCTTCTACCTCTGATATGGAAAGTGTCTGGCCGACTTCTACAAGACCGGGACGTTCCATTTTAAATTCCACTCGTCTCATTACAAACCTCCACGAAATACTTATGAAATATTTGCAAAAAAAATTTGCAGATTTATTATAACACAATTGATGTGAATAACATACTTTGATATTTCTCATAATAAATATGTGATAAGTGAGTATGACGGAGGCGGACTATGGAACCAAGAACAGATCTGGCAATGGAAATTAAGGAAAAATTCACGCAGGACAATGTGGAGATATCGGGCGTGGAATTGATTAAGAACCGATATGAGAATACGTCGATTGAAGTGACGACGGTGAGAATTCTTGATGATACGGGGGCTAAGAAGATGGGAAAGCCGGTTGGTACCTATGTTACAATTGAGTCTCCGTTCATGGAATATGACGATGAAGAGAAGAAAAGCACTTCGGTCTGCCTTGCGGGTGAGCTTAAAAAAATTTTAAAGGGAAGAACTAAGGACGGAATATTTGTTGCGGGACTTGGCAACAGACATATAACGCCGGATATGTTAGGGCCGCTTGTGACGGACAATCTTTTTATAACAAGACATATTTACAAGGAGATGGGGCAGGAGGTGTTTGGCGACAATAAGCCGGTAAAAACCGGAGCTATTGCGCCGGGTGTAATGTCGCAGACGGGTGTTGAGGCAGCTGATATTCTTGAGGGGATTGTAAATGATCTTGATATTTCCTGCCTTATTGTGATTGACGCTTTAGCGGCAAGAAATGTTTCAAGGCTTAATACTACAATTCAGATAACCGATACGGGAATATGTCCGGGCTCGGGAGTGGGCAATCACAGGAAAGGTATAACGAAGGAGTCACTTAACATTCCGGTTATTGCAATCGGTGTTCCAACGGTTGTGGATGCATTTACGATAGTAAATGATTCTCTTAGAAAATATATGGGGGATGTTAAGGTGACGGGAGAGATTGAGGAGGTTATCAATAAAATCTCAACTTCCGATACGGATAATATGATTGTTACCCCAAGAAATATTGATGAGGCGGTCAGAAACATGGCGCAGGTTTTGTCGGATGCGCTTAACAGCATTATAAGTAATGAAGCATAATATGTGGTTAACATTGAGGAGAGGTAACGTTGAGAAGATTTATTAACAGATTCTTAAGTATAGCAATTGTATTGCTGATCGGATATATATTTACAAAAAACAAAATTCATTTTTCATTTGCCGGTAAGTCGCAGGATGTATGTAATACTATGCTTGAAAATTATTTCTCAAAAAATTATCTTGCCGGTGTGGGAGAGGATGATGAAGATACCGGTAATGAGTCTGTCGAAACATTTGTTTTCCCGCAGGAGGATGAAGGAAATTACTTCATGGGAGAAGATCATTTTGCGGGCGAGCAGACATCGGGCGTTATCACAGATAACAATAATGATGTAAGTCATAATCTTTCGATGATAGAGTATCTTAATAAGACTATGGACTACGAATATTTAAAAAGCAATTTTTTTCTTATTGATTCGACGACCAGTGTAAACAAAGATATTCTTAATCCAAAGAAGCTGTTAGGCAATGATGTGTCGATAAAAAAGGATTCAGACGTGCCGCAGATTCTCATTTACCATACACATTCGACTGAACATTATATCGACAGCAGGGACGGAGTACAGGAAGATACGGTTGTCGGTGTCGGGGAATATCTTGCGCAGCTGCTTAGGGATAAAGGCTACAATGTGATTCATGACACGTCAACTTATGATGTAGTTGATGGAAAATGGAATCGCAAGGCTTACGATACCGCATACACGGGACTTGAAAAAGTGCTTGAAGAAAATCCTGATATACAAGTCGTTATTGATTTACATAGAAATGCGGGAGCTAAAAAAGAGGTTACCGAGATTGACGGGAAGAAAACCGCACAGATTATGTTCTTTAACGGTGTGAGCAGAACAAGAACAGGCAGCAGAAGTTATCTTAGCAATGATAATCTTGAGATGAATCTTTCATTCAGTCTGCAGATGTTAATTGAGACGATGAGGTCGTATGAGGATCTTGCAAGGCATATTTACGTGAAAGGTTACAGATACAATCTTCATCTAAGGGCGCGTTCAATGCTAGTTGAAGTCGGTAATGATAAGAATACGGTTGAGGAAGCAATGAATGCAATGGAACCTTTATCGGCTGTGATTGACAGGGTGCTTACCGGAAAAGGCGACCTATAAAATGTTGACTAAATGTCGCTTAATTGATAGACTTATCTAATGAAACTACAAAAGACGCAGAATGGAGAATAGTAAATGTCGAAAGTAGATCAGAGTAAAATCAGAAATTTTTGTATTATAGCACATATCGACCATGGTAAATCAACCCTGGCCGACAGAATCATAGAAAAGACAGGTCTTCTTACGAGCAGGGAGATGCAGGCGCAGGTGCTTGATAACATGGATCTTGAAAGAGAACGTGGAATCACAATCAAGGCTCAGACCGTGCGTACGGTATACAAGGCAAAAGACGGTCAGGAGTATATATTCAATCTCATTGATACTCCGGGACATGTAGATTTTAACTATGAGGTTTCAAGAAGCCTTGCTGCGTGCGAAGGTGCAATTCTTATAGTTGATGCGGCTCAGGGAATTGAGGCACAGACTCTTGCCAATGTGTATCTGGCACTTGATCATGACCTTGAGATAATGCCAGTTATCAATAAGATTGATTTGCCAAGTGCTGAGCCTGACAGAGTTATTAATGAGATAGAAGACGTAATTGGACTTGAGGCACAGGATGCACCGAGAATATCGGCAAAGCTTGGTACTAATATTGAAGAAGTGCTTGAGCAGATCGTCAATAAGATTCCGGCTCCTGTAGGTGATTGCGATGCGCCGCTTAAAGGACTCATTTTCGATTCTCTCTATGATGCATATAAAGGAGTAATTATCTTTTGCAGAATAATGGAGGGAACGGTCAAGAAAGGCACTAAGATGAAGATGATGGCAACAGGTGCATCTGCCGATGTTGTCGAGGTAGGAATCTTTGGTGCAGGACAGTTCATTCCTTGTGATGAGTTGTCAGCAGGAATGGTTGGTTATATAACCGCCAGCCTTAAAAATGTGGCCGATACAAGAGTTGGTGATACAGTTACGGATGCGGAAAATCCTTGTGACGAACCTTTGCCGGGATACAAGAAAGTCAATTCAATGGTATACTGCGGAATGTATCCTGCCGATGGTGCAAAGTATCCGGATTTAAGAGATGCTCTTGAAAAATTACAGTTAAATGATGCAGCTTTGGGATTTGAACCTGAGACATCTGCCGCTCTTGGATTTGGATTCAGATGCGGTTTCCTTGGACTTTTGCATCTTGAGATTATTCAGGAGAGACTTGAGAGAGAATATAATCTTGATCTTGTAACTACAGCACCGGGTGTTATCTATAAAGTGTTTAAGACTGACGGAACAGAATTTGAAGTAACCAACCCTTCTAATCTTCCTGATCCATCCGAGATTGAACATATGGAAGAGCCTATCGTGGCAGCAGAGATTATGGTTACTACAGAATATGTCGGTGCAATTATGAAGCTTTGTCAGGAAAGACGAGGAGTGTATCTTGGAATGGAATATATCGAGACCACAAGAGCGCTTTTAAAATACGAGCTTCCTCTTAATGAGATCATCTACGATTTCTTTGACGCATTAAAGTCACGTTCAAGAGGATATGCTTCATTTGACTATGAACTTAAGGAATACAGAAAATCAGATCTTGTTAAACTTGATATTCTTATTAACAAGGAAGAAGTTGATGCATTATCATTTATCGTACATGCTTCAACTGCTTATGAAAGAGGCAGAAAGATGTGCGAGAAGTTAAAGGAAGAGATTCCAAGACAGCTCTTTGAGATTCCTATTCAGGCAGCTATCGGAAGCAAAGTTATCGCAAGAGAGACAGTTAAGGCAATGCGTAAGGACGTACTTGCAAAGTGCTACGGTGGTGACATTTCAAGAAAGAAAAAACTTCTTGAAAAACAGAAAGAAGGAAAGAAGAGAATGCGTCAGGTTGGTAACGTAGAGATACCTCAGAGTGCGTTCATGAGTGTGCTAAAACTTGATGATGAATAGAAAATATAAACAATTCATAAAAAATGTGTAAAAAGTGTGAATACAATTGACTTTACACAATGGAACTGCTATTCTAAGAAAAGCTTGGAGTATATATGGTGAAAAATATTATGACATGCGTCGAGAAGCAGGAGGATTTTTTTATGGATCAGTTTATCAGATTGCCACAGGCAGAGTTGGAGATTATGCTTATCATCTGGAAAGCAGAAGGTGCAGTTTCATCAACTTATATTCTTGAGAAATTCAGAACAAAGAGAGAATGGGCACTTCCAACACTCATGACGGTACTTACACGTCTTGTTAACAAAGGGTTCATAACATGTACCAAGGAAGGAAGAAATAATCGTTACACAGCAACAAGCAATGGTGATGATTATAAGAGAATGTTTATCAGTGATATTCTTAAAGAGATGTTTGACGGATCACTTGAGAAACTTATGGGTTCACTTATTGAAGCAGGTGCAATTACAGCAGATGATGCAAAGAATGCTGTTAAGAATCTTTAATATTATTATGATATCAAGCCCAATCCCATACAGGGGTTGGGTTTTTCTTTTGCAGTTTTGATTGTGTTTTTATTCTTGATTTTTTGGAGATCATTATGTCAGATAAATTAGGTTTGTATGTTCATATCCCGTTTTGTATAAGAAAATGTCTTTATTGTGACTTTGTTTCAGTTAGTGCCAACAAAGACTATATTGATAAATATTTTAAGTCTCTGTATGAGGAGATAAAATGCTTTAAAGTCAATAAATCCTGTTCGGTTGATACCATATATATAGGCGGAGGAACGCCAAGCAGTGTTGATGAAAAGTATATAAAAGAATTATTTGAAATCATATACTTAAAATTCGATGTTGATGATGATGCAGAGATTACTATCGAGATGAATCCCGGTACCGTCAGTATGGAAAAACTTAAGGTATATAAGGAGTGTAAAATAAACAGAATAAGTATAGGTGCACAAAGCATGTGCGATGAGGAGTTAAGAAAGATTGGACGAATTCACACGGTAAAGGATTTGTACGAGTGTGTTCGGATGGCGCGAAGCGTCGGTTTTGACAATATAAATATTGATCTTATGAGTGCACTGCCGGGACAGTCACTTGATGATTACAAAGATAATCTTTATAAAATAATTGAGCTTAGACCGAAGCACATTTCATCCTACAGTCTTATTATAGAAGAGGGTACGCCGTTTTATGAAATGTATGAGGGAAAAAACAGGGATGAAATCAGTGAACAGTACAGACTGGCTGATGAGGATGAAGAGCGTGCAATGTATAAGCTGACTCGTGAGGTGTTAGCGGGGAATGGTTATGAAAGATATGAGATAAGTAACTATTGCATGAAAGGATTTGCAAGCAGACATAACAGCAGGTACTGGCAGGGCATGGAGTATGTTGGTTTTGGCGCTGCGGCAGCATCTTATTATGAAGGAAGAAGGTTCAAGAATACTCTTGATATAGATAAGTACATTTCATCAAATCCGATACCAAAGGATGAAGATTATATATTGACTAAGGAAGATAAGATGGAAGAGTATATGTTCCTTGGAATGAGAATGATAAAAGGTGTAAGTGCGTCTTTGTTCAGGGAAACATTTGGTTTGGACATAATGGATGTATATAAGGAAGTAATTGAGAGAAATGTGGCAAGGGGACTTATAGAGTACAAAAATGATTGTATTTATCTGACACAGGAAGGTATTGATGTAAGTAACTTAGTATTTTCTGAATTTTTATTGTAAAATTTCTTGACAAAGATAAAGGGGAGTGATATTTTATATCTATCGATGTTAGCACTCTACTTGAATGAGTGCTAACAAAGAAAGGGACCGGGTGATGCGATGGAACTTGATGATAGAAAGTTAAAGATTCTGCAGGCGATAATCAAGAATTACCTTGATACGGGAGAGCCGGTAGGTTCGAGAACCATTTCAAAGTATTCTGATTTGAATCTAAGCTCTGCAACCATTAGAAATGAGATGGCGGATCTTGAAGACATGGGATATATTATCCAGCCTTATACATCAGCGGGAAGAATTCCTTCAGATAAAGGTTATCGTCTGTATGTGGATTCAATGCTTGCCAATAAAAAGAGAGAATATGAGGTAATGGAAGCCAATCTGATTGAGAAAGCTGACCGTATCGACAGAATTCTTGAAAAGGTAGTTAAGGTTCTTGCGGATAATACCAATTATGCGACGCTTGCAACGACAAGCAGCAACAAATCGAGAACAATCAAGTTTATCCAGCTGTCATCCATGGAAAAACAACAGGTTCTTATGGTTCTTGTGTTAGACGGCAACCGTGTTAAGAATAAGATAATTACCGTGCCTTGCGAATGCAGCGCTGAGATTATTTTAAGACTGAATCTTGTACTTAACACATATCTTCAGGGGCTTAGTCTTGATTCGATAAGTCTTGCGGTTCTTCATAATATAAAGGAACAGGCAGGAGTGGATGAAGCAGTCGTAGGAATGCTGTTACATGAGATTGAAGAGATTATGAGGGAAGAAGAGGAACCTGAAGTTTATACAAGTGGTGCTACCAATATCCTTAAGTATCCGGAGCTTAATACAAGTGCACATGCTTCACAGTTACTTGGAAGCTTTGAGGAAAAGACAATGCTGTCACACCTTATAAGTGATAAGTTGGAAGGAGAAAACAGAGATATTCAGGTATATATCGGTGATGAGACGCAGGTTGAATCGATGAAGGACTGCTCGATTGTAACCGCAACTTATGAGATTGAAGAGGGTGTATACGGTAAGCTGGGTATTATAGGTCCTAAAAGAATGGATTATGATAAAGTGGTTTCAACACTTGAGAATCTTATGGATGAGTTGGATTCCATTTTTAAAAAATCATAATACAGGAGCGAAAGGTGGATGGAATTGAAAGATAATAACGAAGAGATTATGGATGATGTGTCAGTAGATACACAGGATAATACAGAGGAAGCTGATGTGACAGCACATGATGCTGATGTTACAGATGAGAATGACAGTCAGCAGTCAGAATCAGCAGATAATGAAACAGACGATGATTCATCTGACGGGAAAGACAAAAAAGATGAGTTGATAGCCTCACTTAATGAACAGATAGTAAGAAATATGGCTGAGTTTGATAATTACAGAAAACGTACAGAAAAAGAAAAATCAGCTATGTTTGAAGTCGGTGCCAAGAGCGTGGTTGAAAAGATTCTTCCGGTAATCGATAACCTTGAAAGAGGTTTTGCGGCAGCTACTGATGAGGAAAAAGAGAGTCCTTTCTATCAGGGAATTGATAAGATATACAAGCAGCTTCTTACTTCACTTGAAGAGGCGGGCGTTAAGACAATCGAAGCGGTAGGTCAGCCATTTGACCCTGATTATCATAATGCGGTAATGCATGTTGAGGATGAAAGCTTTGGTGAGAATACTGTAGCCGAGGAATTCCAGAAAGGTTACATGTACAGAGACAGCGTAGTTCGTCACAGTATGGTTAAGGTTGCGAACTAATCAAAATGTTAACAATAGTTTTTAATAATACAGACAAATTATATTAAGAAAGGTAAAGGTGAGTATCATGGGAAAAATCATTGGTATTGATTTAGGTACAACTAATTCATGTGTAGCAGTTATGGAAGGTGGAAAGCCAACCGTTATTACTAACACAGAGGGTGTAAGAACAACTCCTTCAATCGTTGCATTTGCAAAATCAGGAGAGAGACTTGTAGGTGAAGGTGCAAAGCGTCAGGCAGTTACTAATGCTGAGAAGACTATTTCATCTATCAAGAGACATATGGGTACAGATTACAGAGTGTCAATCGACGACAAGAAATATTCTCCACAGGAGATTTCAGCTATGATTCTTCAGAAGCTTAAGGCTGATGCAGAAGGATACCTTGGCGAGAAAGTTACAGAGGCTGTAATTACTGTTCCTGCTTACTTTAACGATGCACAAAGACAGGCAACAAAAGACGCAGGTAAGATTGCAGGTCTTGATGTTAAGAGAATTATCAACGAACCAACAGCTGCAGCTTTGGCATACGGTCTTGATAATGAACATGAGCAGAAGATTATGGTATACGATTTAGGTGGTGGTACATTTGATGTATCTATCATTGAAATCGGTGACGGTGTAATTGAAGTTTTAGCTACTAACGGTGATAACAGACTTGGTGGTGATGACTTTGATGATAAGATTACAAAGTATATGTTAGAGCAGTTTAAGGCTGCTGAGGGTGTTGATCTTTCAACAGATAAGATGGCACTCCAGAGACTTAAGGAAGCTGCAGAGAAGGCTAAGAAAGAGCTTTCATCAGCTACAACAACTAACATTAACCTTCCATACATTACAGCAACAGCTGAGGGACCAAAGCATTTCGAGATGAACCTTACAAGAGCTAAGTTTGATGAACTTACAAGCGATCTTGTTGAGAGAACAGCAATTCCTGTTCAGAACGCTCTTAAGGATGCAGGTCTTACAGCTTCAGAGCTTACAAAGGTATTACTTGTTGGTGGTTCAACACGTATTCCTGCAGTTCAGGATAAGGTTAAGCAGCTTACAGGTCATGAGCCTTCTAAGACACTTAACCCTGATGAGTGTGTTGCAATCGGTGCTTCTATCCAGGGTGGTAAGCTTGCAGGAGATTCAGGTGCAGGCGATATCCTCTTACTTGATGTAACACCACTTACACTTTCAATTGAGACAATGGGTGGTATTGCTACACACCTTATCGAGAGAAATACAAC
>CACXFB010000013.1 GCA_902766825.1 uncultured Lachnospiraceae bacterium | reverse complement strand
GTGAACAAGAAAGACTAGAAAGAAGAGTAATGGCAAGAGAAATTCACCTGAGAGTGGAGCAAGAGCGTATCAGGTGAACAAGAAAGAGTTAGAAAGAAGTGTAAGGTGAGAGAAATTCACCTGAGAGTGGAGCAAGAGCGTATCAGGTGAACAAGAAAGAGTTTAGAAAGAAGTGTAAGGCAAGAGAAATGTAATAAATTCTTACTTATCGTGTCTACTTTTTTAATATAGATCCAATCTGTTGCAACTGTTGTTAGATATATGAATAATAAAAAATATAATAAATTGACAGCTGAGCAGGTGTGTGATAAATTGGGAATTAATCAAATTGTATTTCATAATCCTGGTAACAATAAGGTGGTTTCTGTAGAGTATAAGAATTCAGGAACTAGTTTTTCATATGGAAATTATATATGGAAATGGAAGGCGACATTATGTGCGTATTACGGAAGTAACTAGTTGTTGTATATTTTTGCTTAGATATTAGAATAAATCATAAAATATTTTATAGTGCAATAGGAGGTAAAAAATTGAAGAAGGTAACTTTAGTTTTGTTGATGGCAGTAGCAATAATTAATTTATGTTCGTGTTTAGGAAAGGATAATGGTGATAAAGAAAAAATCAATCGAAAAGCACCTAAGAGTATGGAAGAGCTTAATGTAGAATCGGCAGATGCTGTAAAATGGACAAGATTTGATGAAAAAGAAATGGAAATAACTGATAAAGAAAAAGTTGATATTATAAAGGGAGTATTTGATAAAATAAGGATTAGCGAGGACGATGCGTATGATCAATATGATGGTGGGGTTCATTTTGATTTGTTTTGTGGTGATAAGCAGCTTTGTTTTATTAATCTTGCAGGAGCTACCGAAACAGGAAGATGTATTATTTGCAATGATACATACGAATTTATTGGTGAAATAAACAAGGAAGAGGCAAAAAAGTTGATTGATATTGTTGGGGAATATGATCAGTTAGATGAGAATAAGTAAATGTTTATTACAATAGTAGTGCCCGTAGTGTAGGCGTTATTCTAAGCGAACTATGTAAGCGAGGAATATGCTGACGCTACGGGCATTGCATTTATATATAGTACAATTCTTTCTTTACAGTATATCAATATACTCTCCATTAAGTGCCTTGTTCATACTTCGAACTGCGCAGAACTTGCCGCACATGCTGCAGGTGTCGCTGTGGTCGTCCTCAGGGAGACGGTCATCGCGGATGGCCTTTGCGGTCTCAGGGTCGAGGGCGCAGGCAAACTGCTCATCCCAGTCTAAGTTGCGTCTTGCGTCTGCCATTCTGTCATCAATGTCTCTTGCGCCTTTGATGCCTTTTGCGATGTCGGCAGCGTGAGCAGCAATCTTTGAAGCAATGATTCCCTGTTTTACATCTTCTACGTTAGGAAGAGCAAGGTGTTCGGCAGGGGTAACGTAGCAAAGGAAGGCTGCACCGCTCATGGCAGCTACGGCACCACCGATAGCTGAAGTGATGTGGTCGTAACCCGGTGCTATATCGGTTACGAGAGGGCCAAGTACATAAAATGGTGCGCCCATGCATATTGTCTGCTGTACCTTCATGTTGGCAGCAATCTGGTCAAGTGGAACGTGTCCAGGACCTTCAACCATTACGGATACATCCTTTGCCCATGCGCGCTTTGTGAGCTCTCCGAGGCGGACAAGTTCTTCAATCTGGCACACATCTGTTGCATCTGCAAGGCATCCCGGACGGCAGGCATCACCAAGGGAGATGGTAACGTCATGTTCGCGGCAGATATCACAGATTTCATCGAAATACTCGTAGAAAGGATTTTCTTCTCCTGTCATGCTCATCCATGCAAAAACAAGACTTCCTCCACGGCTTACAATATTCATTTTTCTTTTGTGCTTCCTTATCTGTTCGATAGTCTTTCTTGTAATTCCGCAGTGAAGTGTGACAAAGTCAACACCATCTTCGGCATGAAGTCTTACAACGTCAATGAAATCTTTTGCGGTAAGTGTGGCAAGGTCTCTTTGATAATGGATAACACTGTCGTATACAGGAACGGTACCGATCATTGCAGGACATTCGCTAGTGAGCTTGCGTCTGAAAGGCTGTGTGTCACCGTGGCTTGATAAATCCATGATGGCTTCAGCACCAAGATTAACGGCACTCATAACTTTCTGCATCTCTATATCGTAGTCTTTGCAGTCTCTTGATACACCAAGATTAACATTTATCTTTGTGCGAAGCATTGAACCTACACCGTTAGGGTCAAGACATGTGTGATGTTTGTTGGCGCAGATAGCAACTTTTCCTGATGCAACAAGAGGCATAAGTTCTTCTACACTCATGTTTTCTTTTTTGGCAACTGCCTCAAGTTGAGGTGTCACGATGCCTCTTTTTGCGGCATCCATCTGTGTAGCATAAGTTTGTGTTGTAGCGCTCTGTGCCACATTGATCTGTGCCATATCGCTCTGTGCCACATTGTTCTGTGTTGTAACTGTCTGATTACTCATTGTTAGTATCCTCCGTAATTATATGTATAGTTCTAAATGAATAGATGGTTGTACATTCTGTTCATATCATCCCTTAATTGCAAAGCCATGATTCATAGGTCCACTTCCGTGACCAAGGTCAAGCATTGCGCCAAGAGCACCGCTTATGTACTCTTTTGCGTATTTTACCGCATCATTAAGTGGGTAGCCTTTTGCAAGGTTAGCGGCTATTGCACTTGAAAGAGTGCAGCCTGTACCGTGGGTATTTGTGTTGTGAATACGCTCACCATAATACCAGGTGCCGGCTCCTTCATGCCACAAATAATCATTTGCAGTGCTGATGTTGTGACCGCCTTTTAGAAGAACGCTGCAGTTATACATTTCACCAATCATGGCGGCGGCTTTTTCAATGTCAGCCTCATTATTAACTGGCATTCCAGATAAAAGCTCGGCTTCCGGAATATTAGGCGTTATTACGGTGGCAAGATTCAAAAGCCTGCATTTAAGCGTGTTAATTGCGTCGTCTTTGATAAGCTTTGCTCCGCTTGTAGCAACCATTACCGGATCCACAACGATATTGTGTGCTTTGTAGTAAGTAAGACGCTCGGCAATCACTTCAATGAGTGAGCTGTCAGACACCATGCCAATCTTAACTGCATCGGGGAAAATGTCCGTGAATACGGCATCAATCTGAGCTGATAAAAATTGTGGTGTCACGTCAAAAATATCTGTCACGCCGGTAGTGTTCTGGGCGGTAAGTGAGGTGATGGCGGTCATGGCATATACGCCGTTTGCCATCATGCTTTTGATATCTGCCTGGATACCGGCGCCTCCGCTGGAATCACTTCCGGCGATTGATAATGCTGTTTTCATTGTACTCATAATTAACCAATCCTCTTTTCTGAATTCTGATATATAATTTGATACGAAAATTTAATGTGAAAAACTTTGCATTATTTTTATTACACGACAAAAGGTGGTGCCCCCAATCTGCCGTGGTATGCATACATAACAAAAATGAAATTGTTACAGTATTTCCAATACTTTATCTTTAAGTTCCTGTGTGGCGGCGGTGATGTCATCCTGGGCAAATATCGCGCTTATAACCGCAATGCCGTCGATGCTGCTGCCTTTAAGTTCTATAACATTATCCTTTGTAATGCCTCCGATTGCAATAACAGGAATATCAACAGCATTGCAAATGTCACGAAGAGTTTCATGAGGAAGTACAGATACATCATCCTTAGAACCTGTTGGAAACACTGCGCCTACGCCAAGATAGTCTGCACCGGCCTCTTTAGCCTTAAGAGCCTCTGTGACAGTATGAGCTGATACACCTATTATTTTATCCGGCCCAAGAAGTTTTCGAAGCTTTGAAGCTTCCATGTCATCCTGACCTACATGCACGCCGTCAGCGTCTATTTTAAGAGCAATGTCGACGTTGTCATTAATTACAAAAGGTACGTTGTAACGCTTACATAAGTCCTTGATTTCAACTGCTTCTTTAAAAAATGATTCATCATCAAGATTCTTTTCGCGAAGCTGGATAAACGTTGCACCGCCTTTAAGTGCATTTTCAACCTGCTTGGTAAGAGTGCTGCCGTTAAGCCAGTGTCTGTCCGTAACCGCGTAAAGCGTGAAGTCTTCTCTACTTAATTTCATAACGTGCTCCTTTTTCAAATGTTTCGCTGTCCATGTGATATATTGCATCGATAATGCGATTACGATAAGTCGAATTGCCCTCGTATGGTGCAAGGTGGGTATAGCCGATTTCTCCGGCAAGTCCCATTGTGATAACTGCAGCCGCAACGCTTGCGGTAAGTTCTGATTTGTCGCACGAATCCATGGCAAATGATGAAGCGTCATCTAAGTTGTTGTCAACCGGGGAAGTGACGATTGAAGCAGCGGCAAATGCGCATGTAAGGCCCGATAACTGGCATCCGGTTCCTGTGATTTTTGACATGGCTGGATGACCGTTGCGGATTACATAACAGGTATTGGCGTCGCTGACAAGGTCGATTGCACCAGTGATGGCGATTACGCTTCCTGTCTTTTTGGAAAATGCTTTTGCAAACGCTACGGCACTGTCAAGGTTGTCGTCAGTAACGGTGTCGGCAATATCAGCGTCAACGCCCTTTGTAGAACCCTGACCAAGAGCAAGAGTCTTAATCTCTGAAATGTTACCGCGGATAATGTCAGGATGGATTTCATCAAGAATACGAAGCGCTGTATCAGTTCTTAGACTGCTTGCGCCGGCTCCGACAGGATCAAGAAGAACTACATGACCAAGTTCCTTTGCTCTTTTACCCGCAACGAACATCGCCTCGATACTTCGTTTGTTAAGTGTTCCGATGTTAATGTTAAGACCATTACATATAGAAGTAATCTCACCGACATCATCCGGTTCATCGGACATAATTGGACTTGCACCGATTGCAAGTATGATGTTTGCAACATCATTTACCGTTACATAATTGGTTATGTTGTGTATCAGGGGCTGTTTTTCTCTGACAAGATTAATGTGTTTACCTAGCATAAAGGCACCTCCTAGATAATAATAATAATAATGGATTGTGGTGTCCTTTTGCCTATAATTACAAAACGGACACGCAACCAACGTGTCCGCAAAAATACAAAATCAGAGCATGCAATAAAGGCATGCGTATAAGCGTTATCCCTACGTTGGCATTATCCAAATCAGGTTATGGGTCGAAGCGATACCAGCTTCCTCTCAGCCGACTGCGGTCAGCTCCCCGTGTAACTAAAAAGTATTGTATATAATAAAAAGGAAAAAATCAATCATGTTTTAAAATGAGTGGCAAAAATGTGTTTGCATATAAAAAAACAAAAGGGTATAATGGTGAAAATGTTTTTTATGTTCGGAAAAATCTAATAGTTAAGGAGATATAAATGAGAGTTATAAATGCATTGAAAAAGACAATAATTGCAGGTTTTGTAGCAGGAATGTGCATGTTTCCTGCGAAGGCTACATTTGCCGGTTTTAACAGTAACTGTGATTATAATCATAATAGCCTGATTTTAAGAGAAGCCGGTGTGATTGAAAGCGACATAGACAAAGCAGTATATGAAGAGGATACACAGACTGCCTGTGCTAATCAATGTAATGTTGACAGTCACAGTATAACGGCAATCAGAATGTATTATAATTCACACGGTGCGTCTGATATTTTCAGTAATAGTGTGACATACAAAAGCAAGCCTGTAACTTCAGGTAATTACAGTGCAGGTGAGTTGTCCGATGCAACTAAGAAGAATGCGCTGTCGTCATTGAATTTTATTCGTTATATAGCGGGCATTCCTGCTAACGTTACGTTAAACGATGATTACAGCAAAAGATGCCAGACCGGATGTCTGGTAAATGCGGTAAACGGTGTTCTTACACACTATCCGAGTCAGCCTGATGATATGAATGGTCAGCTCTACGAGACCGGACTTTCCGGTACATCTTCATCAAATATTGCCATGGGATTTAATAATCTTAGCAGCGCAACATTTGAAGGATGGCTGTTTGATACGGATGAGTATAATCTTCCTATGATCGGACACAGAAGATGGATGCTTAATCCATACATGGGACAGACCGGATTTGGAATGGTTGGTTATTACTCTTCCATGTATGCATTTGACACGTCTAATTCATCAGGTTCATCGTACAGCAATGTAGCGTGGCCGGCAAAGAATACACCTGTTAAAGCAGGCAGTAATTATATTTTCATGCCAAACAGTGCATGGACATTAAGTACAGATGATATCGAGGATGCCTCGAAGATAAAGGTTACGCTGACTTGTACCAATAACAACAAGAAATGGACTTTTTCATCATCAGGTTCTAACGGAGATTTTTATGTTAACAATGATGGTTACGGCCAGACCGGATGCATCATTTTCAAACCATCCGGCAATGTTACTTATAATGCAGGTGATAAATATACAGTAAAAATAGAAGGACTTGTTGACGGAACACTCACATATCCGGTTAATTTCTTTAATCTGAATACATCTATAACAGCTGCCAATGTCACATTATCAGCTACTCAGTATGTGTATGACGGAAAAGCAAAGAATCCGGGCGTTACAGTGAAGTTGTCGGGAACTACCCTTAAGGCAGGGACGGATTATTATCTTAAGAGAACAAGCAATGTGCAGGTTGGCACTTCTACAATACAGATTGTTGGAAAAGGATGCTATACCGGAACGATTACAAAGACATTTAAAATAATTCCTGCTACACCTGTTATCAGCAGTGTTGAAAATTCTACAACAGGAGTGGCAATCAAGTGGGGCAAGGTCAATAAAGCCACAACTTACAATGTGTACAGAAAGCTCAAAGGAACATCTTCATACACTAAGATTGGTTCATCAACGGGCACAAGTTATATCGATAAGAAAGCGGTAAGTGGAAAAGAATATTACTATGAGCTAACTGCTGTTGGTGGAGGTGTAAGTTCAAAGACTTCATCTGCTAAGACGATTAAGTATCTTGCACCGGGAAAAATCTCGAATATTTATAATGTTGCGAGTGGTGTTACATTAAAATGGAGCAAGGTTAACGGTGCTTTGGGATACCAGATTTACAGAAAAACGGGTAGTGGAAAATATGAAAAAATAGCGTCGTTAAGTGGTGTCAATAAGGTGGCCTATACAGACACAAAGATTAGAACAAAGAATCTGACGTCTTACACATATGCAGTCAGACCATATTACTCAACTACGCTTGGATCATTTGAAGCAAAGCAGATAATTCGACTTACCATACCATCCGGATTAAAAGCAAAGAGTAACCAAAAAGGTACGATAGATGCAAGCTGGGACAGAAAAATAGGAGTTACAGGATATGTTCTGAAAGTACAAAAAGGTAATGTGACCAAGACGGTTAATATCTCAGGTAGTACATCAGTCAGTAAGAGATTAAGTTCACTTACGGCCGGAACATATACCGTGTATGTAAGAACTATGAAGAAATCAGGTGGAGTAACAAGCTATTCTGCTTGGAAGTCGGTAAGCAATGTAGTTGTAAGATGAGTCATTAGGAACCGTCCCTGGTGACTCTAAACCCCTTGACAATATTAGGTTTTCAATGTATGATTGTGTACTAGTTGGAAAAATCAAATGATTTTGTTTAAAGCACGAAGTGTAAGGGGCATAAATATCATTAAAAAGACTAGGTTGTAATGGTGTAGTGCCATTACAACCTTTTTTGTTTTTTCTAACTGATTATAATTCATAAGAGGAAAGGATTTTAAAATGAAGAAGTTTATTGAACGTAGCAAACTATGTAAAGCGTTTCGAAAGAAGGACTTTAGAAGAGGTACAGCCTTAATGCTCTCATCAGCATTGATTCTTGGTACAATCAGCTGGGATGATGTGCTTGTAAGTGCGGCAGATTAGGCAGATGTAACTAGTGATGATGCATTTGTTATACAGGATATTATTCCTGATGATAATGCACCTTCTGATGAAGAGGTGGAAGGATACCTTGATGAATTATCTTTAGAAGGTAATCTTGGTGAAATTGAAGACTTAAGAACAACAGATTCAACAACATATGAAATGCCGGGAGATATGTTGTGTACAGAGTTTTATGCAGAGTCTGTAAGATTTGAAGATGAAGAAGGAAATCTTACAGACTATGACACTACTCTTGTAAAGATTGATGAAGATGATAGTGTATCAGACGGTGATCGTGATATAGAAGACTATGCATATGAGAATGCAGCGGGAGATATGAAGAATTATTTCCCTGAAAATATTAGTGAAGATACACCTGTGCTCATGGAGAATGAGGACTATGCCATAACTGTATCTCCTGATGAAGATCTTCAGGATGCGAAAACAGTGAAAGAAGATGTTACTGATATATATGGTGATACAGAGAAGAAGAATGTGTCAGTTGTATATGAGTCAGAAGACTCTTCTTGTGAGTATGAGTATGTTTCTTTAAAGAACGGTGTAAAAGAAAATATCGTACTTAACGAAATACCACAGTCAAATATCTGCAAATTCAACATTTCCCTTGAAGGTGGAATAGAAGCAGTTAAAGACCAGAACTGTGAAGGAGTTACATTCTTTAAGGATTGTGAAGGCTCTAAAGAAAAAGGAAGAGACATCGTAGGTGGAATACAGGTTCCTTTTATGAATGATGCCACATGTAACAATTACAGTGAAGCAATCACATATGATCTTGAAGAGGTAACTGATACAGACAATTCTAAGAGTGATAATTGCAGAAATTATATTCTTACCATGACTGTTGATGAGGATTATCTGAAAGATGAAAACACAGTATATCCTGTTACAATTGATCCGGCATATACATGGTTTAGACCTGCAAATACGGATGATGTGTATGTTGCAAGTCTTGATAAGCATAAAGATACATGTTTTTATAACAGTAATTCCGGAACAATTGCGGTAGGAAAGTCTACAGGTTATGGAGTTGTAAGAACATATATCTCATTTACTGATGATGTTGCCAATAAGCTTAACGGACAGTCAGTAGAGAGCGCAAAGCTTATATTGTATGAAATAAGTACATGTAAGAAAGATGTTAACGTTCAGGTATATAAGACCAAAGAGAAGTATAACAAGGAAAAGCTTACATGGAATAACAGACCGGGATATACAGGTCTTATGGATACAGGCGTATCCAAAGGAAAACAGGGTTCGGCAATGACTCTTGATGTTACGGCATATGCAAAAGGACTTGCCAAAGGAAATGAAGATTACGGACTTATGGTTAAAGCGGAAGATGAGAGCTCAACTGATAAGTACGGAAGATTTTTCAGTTCGAAAATCAGTAATCCTGATTATTCAAGCTACCTTCCAAAGCTTAGTGTAACCTACTATCCGGTTCCGGCTACACCAACATCGCTTGAACTTAATAACAGATTTATTAAAAAAGGTTCGACAATTAAGGCTACATGGGCAGGCATAAGCTCACAGTCACTTAAAGGAGTCCAGTACAGACTTGCATCTTATGATTCTGTTAATAAATGCGAGAAAGAAGTAATTACCGCATTTTCTAACTCAACAATCATTGGTAATACTGCATCCGGAAATGCAACCATATCTGAGGTTAAAAATCTGGATGAGGGTATGTATAAGCTTAATGTCAGAGGACTTGATAATAACGGATTTGCAGGAACATCAAAGGCAATAACATTTAAGGTGGACAGTACTGCACCTACACTTGACAGTATATCTCTTACACCATCAACTTCAACGTCATCATATTCTTATGAGGCACCTACAGTTAAGTGGAGTGGAGCAAAGGATGAAAATCTCAGTGAAGTACAGTATCGTGTAGGAACAACAGGTTCATATACAAAGATGGGAAGCAGTGCGTCAGGCAGCTATAAACTTCCGGAAGGCCTTTTTGGTGATACGGGTGTATATACCATCTATGTAAGATGCGTCGACAAGTCAGGTAACGTAAGTAATGTACTTTCTAAAAAATATTATTACAGAAACTATGTATCAGAGATTGCTTCGTATGATGCAAAAAATCTTACTGTAAGAAATCTTGCATCAGGAAAGCACAAGCTTAACTGGGAGATGAGATACACAGGCAGTCTTCCTTCAGATATAACTTACGAAGTGTACCAAAGTTCAGATTCAAGCTGCCCTGTAACTGAAGCAAACCTTGTGGCAAGTGGAATTAAAGACTGCAGTTACAATGTATCAGTTCCAACTATAGGACCAAAGTTTTATTACAGAGTAAGAGCAGTAAGAAAGAATAAAAATAATACTACAACTAACGGAACAGCATCAGCAGTTGTTGGTTGTTTTGCGTATTCATCTTCTCTTGGTGCAAGAACAGGTATCAAGGATTACCTTAGCTATGAAGATTTTGCAACACCTACCGGAACAGGTTATGTTGAAAAGAGTAACGGTAACTTTGTATATACAGAAAATGATGTAGAACTTAAGTCACCGGTTCTTCCTATCGGAGTAGCAAGATATTATAACAGCAATGATAAAACCGGAGGAATGTTTGGTAACTGGAGAACCGGATATGACAGCAGACTTGAAGTTATTAATTCAAACCTTATTGCATATACTGACGGAACAGGTGCCGTGTACAGCTTCAAAAAGCTAGATGACGGAACTTATGAGTGTGAGTATAAGAGTGAAAAAGTTTTAAGCATTGTGGGTGAAAACCAGACAAAGCAGATAGAATGTAATAAAGTTATATATACGATAAAAGCAGACTGTTACTATGAACTTCGTGATAAAGAGGATACCTGTTATTACTTTGACCATGAAGGTGACCTTACATATATCGAAGAAAGCAACGGAACATATCATATAATCGAGTACAATGAATATAAAGCAATAAAAGCAGTTTATGCTTCTAACGGACAGAGACTTGTATTCAATTATGATGTTGTCTCATGCAGTGAGGGAACACCAAGGGTATCATACATAAATATACCGGATGGTTCTTCACTTAATTACTCTTATGATAACGGAAAGCTTACATGTGTTACATATAAGGCAGGAAATAATTCACAAGGGGAAGCAGGTAATTCTGCAACGGAAACTATAACATACAGATATACTTACAATTCATCAGGAATGCTTCATGAAATCTATGATGCATTGAATAACAAATATACAGTTGACTACAATTCATTAAAAGTTTCAGATGTTGTATATCCGGATGGAGAAAAAGTATTATTTACTTATAATGCTTCAACCAATACAACAGTTACAAAAAGCTGTGCACCTAACGGAAGCACTTTATCAAATGAAAAGTTAGTATATGACAATGGTTACGGTAAAGCGCTTAGTCTTACGGATGAGTATGGTAACAAGGTTGATTATACTTATGAAAGTGCTGACAGTGTATTTAAGACATCTTCTAAGATGACTGTATATTACAACACAATAGAAAATGGAGTTATCGTAGATAAGACAAAGAATATTAAAGAAGAAACTTCATTTAATGAGGATGATAATATATCAGGACAGACTGACAGTGCAGGTAACACCATTGAATATATATATGGTGAGGGAGATAACAGCAATCTTGTTATGAGCACTGTATCAAAGGATGCTAATAAAAAAGTAGTATCAGAGGTTTACTATACTTATGATGTTGAAGGCAACGTTACTTCCATGTATGAAAGAATTACAAAAACAGGTTCTGTAATGTCATATGATGATGACGGCAATGTGATAGCTGAGAAAGAATACCGTGATGTTGAAAAGAGTGATATAACAGCAATCGTTAATAATGGTGGTATTGTACCAGCAAGCCTTGAAGCAAAGCTTTCATCAAAAGAGGTAATGGCTGCAACATCAGAATATGATGAGAACGGTGATGAGACTGATTCTGAAGGAACAAGCGGAACTGTAGAGTCAAGTGAGACTACAGAGTATGATGCTATAGGAAATGTAACTTACACAAAGGATGATACAGGTCTTGAAACATGGCATACATATGATGGTTTTGGAAGACTTGTTAATACTTTATATAAGATTACAGATAAGAATACGCAGGAAGTTATAAAAGAATACTCTGAATCATTTGAATATGATTTGAATGGAAGTAAGATAAAAGAGGTTGCAAAGGACGGTTCAATAACTTTATATGAGTATGACAATATGAACCGTGTTGTTAAAGAGACATATAATAAAGATAATCAAACAAGAGTGTTAAAATATGAATATTCATATATGAATACACCTATATACATCTATGATGGCAAAAAGACATCAGATGATTATAAGGGAATTGAGTATAACAATGTGTATGTGGAGACAACAAAGCTTGTCAAAGAAGATGGTGACTATATCATCGCCCAGAAGTTTTATGATGCCAAGGAACAGCTTATAAGGGAAAAATCATCAGGATTATATACAGACTACACTTACGATAAGGAAGGCAGAGTAGTAACTGCATAT
>CACXFB010000012.1 GCA_902766825.1 uncultured Lachnospiraceae bacterium | reverse complement strand
TGAAACAATTAAATACGAAAATCCTGCCGGAGATGACAGAATTCCAACCATACTTGCCGTTACTAATGACAAAAAGGAATGGCTGTACGGAGATGATGCGGTACGTGCCATAAGCAACAAAACTGCTGTTGCGGTTGATGACATTCTTGAGCATGTAAGAAATAAAGAGTCACATATTATTTTTGAAAAGGAATTTTCAGCAGTTAAAATACTTGCGAGATTTATTGAAAAATCTTTGCTTTTATTAAAAAAAGAATTTCCGGGGGATACCATAGCACAGCTTGTTGTGACGGTAAAAGAGACTAATGAGGAACTTGTTAAGGGAATATTTGAAGCACTTCATATACTTGGAATCGAAAGGGACAGGGCATCTGTAATCAGTCATGCACAAAGTTACACATATTATGCGCTCAGCCAGAAAAAAGAGCTTTGGATGAATGATGTTGCTCTCTTTGATTTTGGGGAGGATGGTCTTATGTACTATCAGATTAAGATAGACAGACAGAAAAGACCGATAACAGTTGCGATTAAGAAGACGGATTATTCTGATAAATTAAGCTTTGATCTGCTTGGCGTAATGTATGAGGAGCAGCTTGCTTACATCTTTGAAAATATTTCAAGGGAAGCTTTATACAGACAGATTATTTCAACAATATATGTTACGGGAATCGGTTTTACAAAAGGATGGGCCGAGGAAGTAATTAAGAAATTCTGTATCGGAAGAAGAGGATTTGCCGGTCAGAACCTGTTTTCGGGCGGTGCCTGCTATGCTGCAAAAAACATGGCGGGTGAGGATAAGTTTTCGGATTTTATGTTCCTTAGTGAGGATATGATAACGGGAACCGTATCTGTTAAAGCTAATGTTGACGGTGTTAAATCGGACATTGTATTTGTGAAGATGGCAACACCGTGGTACGAGGCAAGAAGCTCAAAAGAATTCATTTTAGATGATACAAAAGAGATAGAACTTACAGTAAAAGATGAACTTAGCAATGACAAAAAGAGCTTTTTTATAGTTCTTGACGGACTTCCTAAAAGAGAGAACAGAACTACAAGGATTAACATGAAGGTGAAGTTCCTTTCACCTAAGACCTGTGTTGTGTCTATCAAGGACCTTGGATTTGGAATGTTGTTCCCGGGAACGGATAGAATATGGGAAAAAGTAATTAACATGTAGAAATGAGGAAAGACTATGAGTGGTCTTATATTATGCAGAGGAAAACATGCACAAAATCCTTATCATTTTGAACTGACGGATACGGATGTCTATACAATTGAGGAATTGTGCTTTTACATTTACAATAATATATATGCCATAACCGAAGAGATTTTTGATGAGAAGCTTGTGACCTGGCTCAAAGAAGAGATAGACATGGATGAGATAGCAATGAAGTTATCTTCCATGATAAAAAATCATAATAATCTTAAGGATATAGTGGTCAGCATTCTTTGCAGTGCGGATTATTACTGCGAGGAGGAGATTGTAAGAGTTATAGATACAATTGATGCAATATATGGCCTTCCTGACGGACTTAAGCGAAAGATTAAGGCAGATAATTACCTCAAATACGGTTATTATCCACAGGCTCTTAGTGAGTATGAATCGATACTTAAATCGGATGATGCAAGACAGTTGTCTCCGGGGGCATACGGAAGTATTCTTCACAACATGGGAATTGTCCACCTGCATATAACAGGTTATAAGACGGCGGCAGACTGTTTTAAGGAGGCATACTCAAAGAATGGTGAGAAACAGTCTCTTATGCAGTATCTGTACACGCTTAAGCTTGGCGGAATGGATGAAGAATTCGATTATGAGCTTGGACATTTTAACGTGAGTACACAGCTTTTAAGCGAAATAAGCAATAACTACGTGTTTGCTCTTGATGAAGCAAAACTCAGTGACGGGTATGAAAAGATTAATAAGATTGAGCACCTGAAAAAAAGCGGTAAACTCAGTGAGTATTACAGGCAGCTCGACAGTTACACGGAAAAGATGAAGAATGATTACAGAGAAAAACGTGCAGTGAGGTACAATGTTTAAATCAATATTTGGATTTTTAAAAGGATTCGGAAAAAGTCGTGACAGCATATATGACAATTATGATTACGAATATGTGGATAGTGATGAAGAGCTGTACGCAGACAAAAAGAAAAATCGTCGCAGGCAAAAAGATGATGATTCAGATGATACAGTGAGGGGGACACAGAGCCCAAAAGAAAAAGAATCGTCTGTAAAGTCAAGTGACAGAAGACTGTCTGTGCCTATAAGGGGAAGATTTGACTTATCCGATAAAAATGCAAGGCTTATCTATATAAGGGATAATTGCGAGCAGATTATTAATGCGCAGAAAAATATAGACGAAACGATATCGGAATATACGGCTGTGACGGACTATATTGCTGACATTCAGAAAATTGAGATGCTTGACAAGTCTAAGATTAAGGAACTTCAGACCAAGGTGGACAGGCTCAGTTATCTTGATGATGAAAAGGAAATGATCAAGAAAAGGAGAAAGACAGGGATATCCGATGACTTGTATTACAGCATGGCTGCGGATGAGGAGACCATAATTGCCGACATAAAAAAACTCGAGGAATATGAGGATCATCATCTTGTAATAGAGGATGATATGAGAAAATTAGAGGGAGAGAGGGGAACACTAAAGTACGAGAAAAAATCAGCACAGGGCAGTCAGGAATTCTTAAAAGTCATTTCAACAGCTCTTCTTATGATGGTAATAATTTTTGTATGTCTGTTTATCTGTCTTGATAAGCTTTACGGAAAAGACATGCAGATTCCGTACATGGTAATGATTTTTGCTGCAGGAATAGTGTGTGTGATAATTGTTGTCCAGACAAATATCAACAGAAGAACGATTAAGACTAATGCCATGAAAATGAACAGACTTATCGAACTTATGAATAAGACTAAGATTAAGTATGTTAACAGCAAAAGTGTTATTGACTACATGTACCAGAAATATGATATTAAGACCAGTCAGGAATTAAAGTACAGGTTTGGTGAGTATCAGAAGAGAAAAGAGAACGAAAAGGCGTTTAAGGAAAATATCCGTAACAGGGATGCATACGGAAAATCCGTTACAGACCTGCTTGCAAAGTATGGTGTTAAAGATACGGAAATATGGCTAAGACAATTAGATGCGCTCATAAACACGGAACAGATGGATAAACTTAAGACAAGACTTGAGATGAGAAGAGATAAACTTAAGGCAAATATCGATTACAACAATAATCTTAAGGATACTGGAATGGATGCGCTAAGAGAGGTAATAAGAAAAAATTCCGGATATAAGATAGAGGTTGTGGCGATTCTTAAAAGGTACGGAATTAAGCTTTAGGAATGTGCATTCCATCTTGACAATCGAAGTGTTCTAAAATATCATAGATATTACATTGCTAAATATTAAATGCTTTGACAAAGAGGAGTAGGTGCCGGTGCATTTTAAGAGAGGAAGCGGTTGGTGTGAGCTTTCATTGCAAGGTATTGAAGGTAGCTTTCGAGCACGGTTTCTAAAAAAGATGTTGTCGCACATGATTTGTATGACACATGATTAAGAAGCCGCGTGTGATTCGCGTTAAGAATATAAAGGTTTTGCATATGTTACATTGCAAAGCGAATAAAGGTGGTACCACGGTCTGCGTCCTTTAAGGAGGCAGACCTTTTATAATTTTATGAACAGGGAAAGGACTTACAACAATGAAAGAGCTTGAGAAAAATTATAATCCTGCTGACATTGAAGACAGATTGTATGCAGGCTGGATGGAAAAGAACTATTTTCATGCAGAAGTTAATCGTGACAAGAAACCGTTTACTATCGTGATGCCTCCTCCAAATATCACAGGACAGCTTCACATGGGACATGCTCTTGATAATACACTTCAGGATATCCTTATAAGATTTAAGAGAATGCAGGGATTCGAGGCACTCTGGGTTCCCGGAACAGACCATGCTTCAATTGCAACAGAAGCAAAGGTTGTTGAGAAGATTAAGGAAGAGGGACTTACAAAGGATGACCTTGGAAGAGAGAAATTCCTTGAGCGCGTATGGGATTGGAAGAAACAGTACGGTGGAAGAATTGTTTCACAGCTTAAGAGAATCGGTTCTTCATGTGACTGGGACAGAGAAAGATTTACAATGGATGAAGGCTGTAACAAGGCCGTTAAAGAAGTATTTGTTAACCTCTACAACAAAGGACTCATTTATAGAGGAGAAAGAATTATCAACTGGTGTCCTAAGTGTCTTACATCGATTTCAGATGCTGAGGTTGAGTACGAGGATCAGGCAGGTCATTTCTGGCATTTAAGATATCAGCTCTCAGATAAGAGCGGATACATCAATCTTGCTACAACAAGACCTGAGACTCTTCTTGGTGATACTGCTGTTGCTGTTAACCCTAACGATGAGCGTTATAAAGATCTTGTAGGTAAGACTGTAATTCTTCCTATCGTTCACAGAGAGATTCCTATCGTTGCAGATGATTATGTTGAGATGGAATTTGGAACAGGTGTTGTTAAGATTACACCTGCACATGACCCTAACGATTTCGAGGTAGGACTTCGTCATAACCTTCCTGTAATCAACGTAATGACAGATGACGCTAAGATTGTTGATGAGTATGAAAAATATGCCGGCATGGACAGATACGAGGCAAGAAAAGCTATCGTTGCAGACCTTGAAGCAGAGGGTGCATTGGTTAAGATAGAAGACTACAGCCACAATGTAGGAACATGTTACAGATGTCACTCAACAGTTGAGCCAAGAGTTTCTAAGCAGTGGTTTGTCGCTATGGAAGAGCTTGCAAAGCCTGCAATCGAGGCTGTTAAAGAAGGAAAGACAAAGTTCATTCCTGAGCATTTTGACAAGACATATTATCACTGGCTTGAGAACATCCGTGACTGGTGTATTTCAAGACAGCTTTGGTGGGGACATCAGATTCCTGCTTTCTACTGTGATGATTGCGGTGAGCTCGTTGTAACAAAAGAGAATTCATGCAATTGTCCTAAGTGCGGTAAGCCTATGAGACAGGATCCTGATACACTTGATACATGGTTCTCATCAGCTCTTTGGCCTTTCTCAACTCTTGGATGGCCTGAAAAGACTGAGGAGATGGATTATTTCTATCCTACAAGCGTGCTTGTAACAGGATACGATATCATTTTCTTCTGGGTAATAAGAATGATGTTCTCAGGTCTTGAGCATGTTGATAACATTCCTTTTGAGAAGGTATTTATCCATGGTCTTGTAAGAGACAGCCAGGGAAGAAAGATGAGTAAGTCTCTTGGTAACGGTATTGATCCGCTTGAAGTTATTGATAAGTACGGAGCAGATGCACTTAGACTTACACTTGTTACTGGAAATGCACCTGGTAATGACATGAGATTCTACTGGGAGCGAGTTGAGGCAAGCCGTAACTTTGCCAATAAGGTATGGAATGCTTCAAGATTCATCATGATGAACATTGAAAAAGCCGATGTTCCACAAGAGATTGACGTTAACACTCTTACTCAGGCTGATAAATGGATTTTATCAAAGGTTAACACTCTTGCAAAAGATGTTACTGAAAATATGGAAAAATACGAGCTCGGTGTTGCAGTTGCAAAGATTTATGACTTCATCTGGGAAGAATTCTGTGACTGGTATATTGAGATGGTTAAGCCTAGATTGTATAATGATGATGATACAACAAAATCAGCAGCACTTTGGACACTTAAGAAGGTTCTTATAGATTCTCTTAAGCTCCTTCATCCATATATGCCATTTATCACTGAAGAGATTTTCTGCAACCTTCAGGATAAAGAGGAATCTATTATGATTTCACAGTGGCCACAGTACACTGACAAGTATAATTTTGAAAGCGATGAAAAAGCGGTTGAGGTAATAAAGGAAGCCGTTAAGAACATAAGAAACGTACGTGCCGAGATGAATGTTGCACCTTCTAAGAAGGCAAGTGTATATGTTGTATCTGACAATGATGAGATAAAAGACATTTTCGCTAAGAACGAAGTATTCTTTAAGACTTTAGGATATGCTTCGGAAGTGTTTATCCAGTCAGACAAGGAAGGTATCGATGATGACGCCGTATCGGTACTTATTCATAATGCTGCAATCTACATTCCGTTTGCACAGCTTGTGGATGTGGCAAAAGAGATTGAGCGTCTTACAAAAGAAAAGAGCAAGCTTGAAGGCGAGCTTAAGCGTTCTAACAACATGCTCTCAAATGAGAAATTCATAAGCAAAGCTCCTGCAAGCAAGATTGAAGAGGAAAAAGCAAAGCTTGAGAAATATACTCAGATGATGGAGCAGGTTAATGCAAGACTTGCACAGCTTAGCAAATAAAAAATCAATGAAATAACGAAATAATAAAAGCAGGAAGGTGATGTATTGTATTCAATTTCAGTTACAAAGATAATCGAACAGCTTCATCTAACCAATCTTACACCTGAGATTGATACGGATGAGGTTATGGTTGAGCAGTCGGACATTAACAGACCGGCGCTTCAGCTGGCGGGATTCTATGACCATTTTGAAAATGACAGAATTCAGATAATGGGAAACGTAGAGTTTGCGTACCTTGAGCAGCAGGGTGAAGAGAAGGCAAGCCAGATTATGGGTACATTGCTTGCCCATAAACTTCCGGGTATAGTTATTTGCCGTAATCATGAGATACCGGAAAATGTGCGTCAGATGGCAGTGGATAACGGGGTGCCTCTTCTTAGCACAAGCATTACAACATGTGATTTTATGGCTTCCGTAATTCGTTTTCTTAAGGCAGAGCTTGCTCCAAGAATATCTATTCACGGAGTACTTGTCGACGTTAACGGTGAAGGTGTTCTTATCATGGGTGAGAGCGGTATCGGTAAGAGCGAGGCTGCGCTTGAGCTTATTAAGAGAGGACACAGACTTATTTCGGACGATGTTGTTGAGATAAGAAAAGTTTCGGATTCGGTTCTTGAAGGAAGCGCACCGGATATCACAAGACACTTTATCGAGCTTAGAGGTATCGGAATCATAGATGTCAAGACTCTTTACGGTGTACAAAGTGTTAAGGACAAGCAGGAAATTAACCTTTGCATCAAGCTTGAAGAATGGAATAAGGATCAGGAATACGATAGACTTGGTCTTGATGAGCAGTATACGGAATTCCTCGGCAACAAGATTGTATGCCATCAGATTCCTATTCGTCCGGGACGTAACCTTGCAATTATCGTTGAGTCTGCAGCGGTTAATTACAGACAGAAGCAGATGGGTTACAATGCGGCAAGAGAGCTTTATAATCGTGTTACTAACAACATGATGGGAAAATAAAAAAAGATAATTTATGAAATAACAGATACGGAGGATGTAAAATGGCTAAATATTGTTTTGGAGTTGACATCGGAGGAACAACAGTTAAAATCGGACTTTTCTCTGAGAAGGAAGAACTTCTTGATAAATGGGAGATAGTTACCCGCAAGGATGAAGGTGGAAGCCTTATTCTCTCTGATATTGCACAGTCTTTATCTGATAAGATGGAAGAAAAGGGTATCACTAAAGATGATATCGTAGGAATCGGACTTGGAGTTCCGGGACCTATAACAGCAGACGGAACAGTCCTTAAGTGTGTAAACCTTGGATGGGGCGTATTCAATGTTGCAAATGAAGTAAGTTCTCTTACAGGAATTGAGAATGTAAAGGTTGGTAATGATGCCAATGTTGCAGCTTTGGGTGAAATGTGGAAAGGTGGCGGAAAAGGCCACAAGAATATGGTTATGATGACTCTTGGAACAGGAGTCGGCGGCGGAATCATCATCAACGGAAAGATTCTTGCAGGAAGCAATGGTGCTGCAGGAGAAATCGGACATCTTACCGTTAATTACGATGAAGAGGAAACATGCGGCTGCGGTAAAAAAGGATGTCTTGAGCAGTTTGCATCCGCAACAGGTATTGTCAAAGAAGCTAACAGACTTCTTCTTAAGACAGATAAGCCATCAAAGCTTCGTGATATCCAGTATCTTTCTGCAAAGGAGATATTCGATAACGCAAAGGCAGGAGATGAGCTTGCAGGAGTTTTGGTTGAGCAGCTTGGAAGATATCTTGGAATTGCATGTTCACACATTTCTGCGGTAGTTGATCCTGAAGTATATGTTATCGGAGGCGGTGTGTCTAAAGCAGGAGATATTCTTACAGATGTCATTAAGAAACACTACGAAGATAATGTTATGTTTGCTCTTAAAGGAAAAGAATTTAAACTTGCAACTTTAGGAAATGATGCTGGAATGTACGGAAGTGCGAAGATGGTTTTAGGCTGATTTTACCGCTAAAAACAAGGAAACCTTTGAGATTTGAAGGGTTTTGCCATAACTAACAACAAACAAAGTTATTACAAAAATTAATTGTTATAAATAACGAAAAATGAAAAAGGCACATTTATGGTGCCTTTTTTTAGTTGAATAAGAAAAAAAGCTGTTGTATTATTTAACGTGGATTAAGTGAAACGGAGAGTCCTTTATTTATGGCTTATGTAAATGGGTTTTTAGATGAATTGAAAAATATTTCGGACGGAATCAGAGTTCTTGCAGACGAACCGATGGATGGTCATACTACTTTTAAAGTCGGAGGACCGGCGGATTACTTTGTTGTTCCTGACAGTGTTCAGAGTGTCGTTGATGTAATTCGTCTTTGTAAGAAGACCGGCACACCATGTTTTGTAATCGGAAGAGGAAGCAATCTTCTTGTTACGGACAAAGGTTACCGCGGCGTAATAGTGTGCATATATGATACACTCGATGATGTTAAGACAGAGTTTGCGGGTAAGAGTGATGATTCTGATGATGAATATGCGATTATAACCGCAGGTGCCGGAATTATGCTTTCAAAGCTTGCCAAGACGGCTGCACAAAGTGAACTGACAGGACTTGAGTTTGCGGGAGGAATTCCCGGAACACTCGGTGGTGCGGTTGCAATGAACGCCGGTGCATATGGCGGAGAGATAAAGGATTGTATTCAAAGTGCTGTTGTTGTGGATGATGAACAAAATGTTATTACACTGACAAAGGAACAGTTAGAACTTGGATACAGAGAAAGCATTGTCAAACAAAAAGGCTATATAGTTCTTAGCGCAACTTTTAAGCTTAAGAAAGGTGATGCTGCACAAATTATAGCAACAATGAATGATTTTAATGCCAGAAGACGTGACAAACAGCCGCTTGAACATCCAAGTGCCGGTTCAACATTTAAAAGACCTGAGGGAATGTTTGCGGGTAAACTTATTCAGGACAGCGGACTTGCCGGATACAGAGTGGGTGGTGCGTGCGTATCGGATAAGCATTGCGGATTCGTGGTTAATGATAATGGCGGCAGTGCTGCAGATATAATGCAGGTTATAAAAGACGTGCAAAGAACGGTAAAAGACAAATTTGATGTTGAGCTTGAACCGGAAGTAAGAATTATAGGTGAACAATAACAGTAAAGGAGGACGGCGATATGAGAATAGCGATAGTTACGGGTATGTCAGGTGCAGGTAAGACATCGGCGCTTAGAATGTTAGAAGATGTGGGATACTATTGCGTTGATAATATGCCGATTTCCTTGATTATCAATTTTGCGCACACTTATGAGAGCGGTAATGATGCAATCTCAAAGGTGGCTTTTGGAATTGATATTAGAAGCGGCAAGGCTTTGCGTGAGATTGAAGAGATAATTAATGAACTTCGAAACGGCGGACACACAGTTGAGATTTTATTCCTTGATGCAAGTACTCCTGTTCTTGTTAAGAGATATAAGGAGACAAGAAGAAATCATCCGCTTAATAAAGAGGGAAGAATAGATAAGGTTATTGAAGACGAGAGAGGCTGTCTTGAGTTTTTAAAGAAGAAAGCCGATTATATTATAGATACAAGCACATTGCTTACAAGAGAGCTTAAGATAGCTATAGAAGATATTTTTGTAGGTAACAAGCGTTATAAGAACATGTATATAACGATTGTGTCTTTCGGATTTAAGTACGGAATTCCGTCTGATGCTGATATGGTGTTTGATGTCAGATTCCTGCCAAACCCTTATTATATTCCGGAGCTTAAGCCTAAGACAGGTAATGATCAGGATGTTCAGGATTTTGTTATGCGCTCCCATGCAGCTACTGATTTTCTTGATAAACTTACGGATATGTGCAAATTCCTTATACCTCAGTATGTTAAGGAGGGGAAATATCAGCTTGTAATCGGAATCGGTTGTACAGGCGGTAAGCACAGATCAGTTACTATTACCAATGCACTGTTTGACAGATTAAAAGATATGGATTATGGTATAAAGGTCGAACATAGAGATATAGAAAAGGATAATCTGCGTGCCAGAGGCAAGTAGATACCGGTGATGACATGTCATTTTCAAGTGATGTAAAAACAGAGCTCGCAAAGCAGATGGGTGTGGGCAGACATTGCCAGATAGCAGAGTTGGCTGCGATTATAAGCATGTGTGGCAGAATAAAGATTACAAGGGATAATGAATACAGACTGTTTGTATATACAGAGAATTTTCCTGTGGCAGGTAAGAGCTACAGACTGCTTAAGAAGACTTTTGGTGCTTCACTTTCCGTGTCGGTAAGGCGTAATGCAAGAACGTCCGGTTCAAGAATATATATTGTTGCGGTGGACGATATGGTTGTCTCTAAGAAGATTTTAGAGGCGGTTAAGCTTATAGACAAGTATGGAGATATAAGTGAGAATCTTTCAGTAGACAACATAGTGATTCAGAATACCTGTTGTAAGAGAGCGTTCATCAGAGGAGCATTTTTGGCGGCGGGGTCAATAACCGACCCGAGCAAATCGTATCATTTTGAAGTTACTGCTGCTACACAGTCTAAAGCACAGCAGTTGCAAAAAATATTTTCTTGTTTTAATATAGATGCTAAGATTATTCAGAGAAAAAAATATTTTGTTGTTTACCTAAAGGAAGGTGACCAGATAGCCGACATGCTTAATGTAATGGAAGCACATGTGGCGCTTATGAATCTGGAAAATGTGCGTATACTAAAAGAGATGCGTAACAATGTGAACAGGCAGGTTAACTGTGAGACTGCCAACATTCACAAATCAATAACAGCTGCAGGCAGACAGGTGGCTGACATAGAACTTATTAAGAAGGTAAAAGGATTGGACAGTCTGCCGGATAATCTTAAGAAGGTGGCAAAGCTTAGACTTGAGCATGAAGATATGCCGCTAAAGGAATTGGGTTTACTTCTTGAACCGCCGCTTGGCAAATCAGGAGTTAATCATAGATTAAAAAAATTAGGTGAAATTGCTGAAGCAATAAGAGATCAAAAGAAGGAGGATTTTTCTTATGACAACCAGAAAGATGACCATTAATATTCCATCAGGACTTGAGGCTAGACCTGTAGCACTTTTAGTTCAGGTAGCAAGCAGATATGAGAGCAGTATCTATATCGAGTGCGATGACAAGAAGGTAAATGCCAAGAGTATTATGGGTATGATGAGTCTTGGTCTTGCATCAGGAGAGGATATTGTAGTCACAGCAACAGGTAATGATGAAGATGAAGCTGTGGATAATATTGAAAAATACCTAAGTTGTAATTAAAAGTCTAAAACATGCTTGCGGCATGTTGATAAGTGTGGGTTTAAAGACGCTTCCTTGTTTTAGGAGGCGTTCTTTTTTTATTTTGTATTGGTCTTTTTGTGCAAATAAGAATATAATAAAAGTTAGGGATTTAAAACTATATATTTGTGAGAAAGGAATATGAAGATAATGAAGAAGATTCTTATTTTTTTTGCAGACGGATTTGAGGAGATAGAGGGACTTACTGTTGTGGATTTATGCAGAAGAGCAAAGCTTGATATAAGCACAGTTTCGATTACAGATTCTAATACAGTGGTTTCATCACATAAAATTGAACTTAAGACTGATTATACAATTAATCAGGTTAATTTTGACGAGGCAGATATGATTGTACTTCCGGGAGGAATTCCGGGAACACCTAATCTTGAGGCGTGCAGTCTTTTGATTGAAAATGTTGTGAAATTCAATGAGCAGGGTAAAATGCTTGCCGCTATTTGTGCTGCACCGAGCATTTTAGGACATCTTGGAATACTTAAGGGAAAAGAAGCTATATGTTATCCGGGATTTGAAGAAGAACTTGAAGGAGCTACAATAAAAAATGTTAAATCAGTTACTTCAGGTAATGTTATTACAGCATGCGGAATGGGTGGCGCAATTGATTTTGGACTTGATATTGTGGCACATTATCAGGGACAGCAGGCAACAGATGACCTTGCAGTTAAAATCAGACAGGTTATTGACTGAAATATATCGAAAAATTAATAAATTTACGACAGTATAATTATTGAAAACGATTTTTGCAAGTAATATAATAAACTAGATAATGTTTAGTATTGAGGAGGTCACTTATATGCAGTGTGTTAAGGACTATGTAGCCAAGTTGACAGAGCTTAAAACGATTCGTGAAAAATACTCATTAAACACAAGCGATATTGACGAGCTCATTGGGGAGATTACGGACTTTAAGGTTACAGCACCTATTATCGGTAATTTCAGTACCGGAAAGAGTTCTATGCTTAATGCTGTTATTGGTAGAAGACTTGTGTCTGTGGAGATTACTCCGGAGACAGCCGTTCCTACTGAGATTTTCTACGGTGACAATAAAGTTACAAGAATAGATATTGAAGGCAATGCACATGAATACAGTTTTGATGAGCTCCCTTTAAAGGACTTGTCAGTTAGAAATACAGAGCTTGTAAGAATTGCTTACGATCATTCATTTTTAAAAGAAATAGAGAATGTAAAGCTTGTTGATTTACCGGGATTTGATTCGGGTATAGATTTACATAACCAGGCTATAGATAAATATCTGCCTAATTCATTGGCCTACATTCTTGTTGTGGCAGTGGACGAGCCTGTTTTGAAGGATAATATAACTAATTTTGTAAAGGAACTTGAACTTCACGGTATGCCTCTTTACGTGGTTCTTACCAAGTGCTCAAGACTTTCTGCGGAAGAAGTAATGGCATGCAGGGATCTTGTTGTTGATATTATAAGCAAGATTATTAAGTCAGATATTAAAGTTGCATGTATAGAATCATATGGTGATGTACAGGTTGACAGTGTTAAGCAGTTCATGCTTGAACTTCAGCAGAATGCCGAGAGACTTTTTGAGATAAAATATGCTCCTAGACTTACTAACATTGTACAGTCAACAGAGATGTATCTTACAGATCAGATTAACAAGAAGAACATGACTCTTTCAGAACTTGAGGAAGAGAAAGAATTTTTACAGAACGATATAAGTGAACTTCTTCACAGAATTAAAAGGGAGCGCGTGAGATTTGATTCACAGGCTGATGAGTGTATCAAGTCAATCAGAACTAAGATTAATAATGACTTAGAGTCTGCATCATCTGCAATTTGTGCGATGGTTCAGAACGGTAATAACGTTAATGAGAAGATTAACACCATTGTAAGAAATGCGGTTACGGTAGGAATTAAGACAGAGTTCGAACCAAGACTTCAAAAATACTTAAAGAACCTTGCTCAGATGATTAATGTGGATGTTCTTAAGGATGAAGGAATAAAGATGAACGTGGATCAGCTTTCAACTGACAATATGATTCAGGATGTTGTTATGAAGGCAGCTCCTATTGTACTTGCCGTAGTTGGTGCTTTGATTAATCCTATCGGTATTGTTATCGGAGGTATGATTGGCGCATTCTTGGACAGTGCCCTTAACATAAGCCAGTCAAAAGTTAAAGAACGTAAAGCCATGGAAGTTACGGATAAGATAATAAAGACTGTAACAGAGCAGGCCGGAGACGGTGTAGGGGCTGAGATTAAGAGATATATAGTTGATGTTAACAAAGAGATTGAAAAAGAGATTTTAAGACAGAAGGAACTTCTTGATAAATCTTTGGAAGATGTGAGTATGAGAGTTTCTTTGGAGGATACAGCTAAAAACGCACAGATTCTTAAGATTCAGAATGATATTGATAATGTAAAGACACTTGGTGTTTAGAACGGTACATATTGCATTTGAACCACACGAGATTATATTAGGGAGGAAAAGGAATGCAGGTATTTACAAAGTCAAGAGACGATGAAATAGAGTTTCTTTCTTTTATAGAGAAGCTTGACAGAATTATAGAAAGTCTTAAACCTTACTCAAATGATGTTGATTTATCTGATATAGAGGCTATTAGAAAAAGCTTTATTTTAAAGACAGAAGATTTCTTCAGGGAAGACAGAAAGCTTAATATTGGAATTATAGGAAGAGTAAAAGCAGGTAAGTCGTCATTTCTTAATACATTTTTATTTGGTGGACAGGATGTTCTTCCAAAGGCGGTTACACCTAAGACGGCTACACTTACAAAGATTGAGTATTCATCAGAGAACAGTATAGAGATCGAATACTATACGGCATCTGAATGGCGTGCTCTTGAGGAGAATTCAAAAGTTGATTCACAGCTTGGTGAATATAAGGTTGCAAAAGAGATTGTTGAGATGGTTAAGCAAAGAAATCTCAACCCCTATGACTACATCTCAAAAGGAACTGAGAGTATTGTTTTTGAGTCATATGACAGCCTTATGAATGAACTTAACCAGTACGTAGGTGAGAACGGTAAATACACACCACTGGTTAAATCGGCAGTGTTATATGTCAATAAAGAGGAACTTAAGGAGATATCAATTGTTGATACACCAGGACTTAATGATCCGATTGCATCAAGAACAGATAAGACAAAGCAGTTTATAGAGCTTTGTGACGTTGTATTTTTCTTAAGTAAAGCTACAGGTTTCCTTGATACGGGAGATGTGGATCTTTTAACTGCACAGCTTCCACACAAAGGAGTTAAGAAGCTTGTTCTTGTATGTTCAAGATTTGATGACGGTCTTCGTGATACAATGTGGAGCCGTGATTCCCTTGCACAGGCAAAAGAAGATACAAAGAAAAAGCTCCTTAATCATGCAGACAGAATTCTTGAGGAATACAAGAAGAACAATTACAATGCAAATGTTGCAATGATAGATCAATGTAAGGATGTTGTGTTCATTTCTTCAACTGCTCATAATATGTCACAGAAGAATCCTGAGGATTACACAGAGCAGGAAAAGAAAGTATTTAAGGATCTTAATCTTCATAATGAGCTTAACAATGAAGAGCTTGAGGATATCGGTAACTTAAAGGCGATAAAGGCAATTTTTGATGAAGTTGTTGAGCAGAAAGAACCTACTTTGGTTGCAAAATCTTCGCAGTTTGTTCCTACGGCAAGAGAGGAACTTCGCAATAAGCTCCAGTCAATGGAGAAGATTATCGAGAAGAGAATTAACAGATTACGATCTTCAGACCGTGAAGAGATTGTTAATGAGAAGAAGGCAATTGCAGCGCAGATTAACGGAATCAGCGCAAGCCTTGAGAGTATCTTTGGTGAGCTTAATGTGAAGATTGAACAGAATAAAGCGGAAGCATTAAGAGACCTTCGTTCAAACAATCGTCTCTATTCTCAGATTAATGAGAAAGAGGGTGTTGAAACTCATTTTGAGACATGTAAGAAGTCAACTTCGAAGTGGTTCATGCCATGGACATGGGGAAGCTCTACAAGAGAAGTTTACAGCTACGATGAGCGTTATTATTATCTTGATGCAAGTGATGCATTAGAGAATATACGTAATTTTGTAAATGATTCTGCAGATACTATAGAGAATACATTCAACAAGGTTCTTGACGTAGCATCACTTAAGAGGCAGCTTCTTGTTGCAGTGGTAGATAACTTTGATTCTTCTACAGACTTTTATGATCCGGCGTATTTTAAGCTTTTGGTTGAGAGAACTCTTAACAGTATCGAATTGCCGGTTATCAAGATAGATGTTACAGGCGTTATCAACAGTGTATCATCACAGTTCTCAGGTGAGATTCGTGATTCGGCAATGAAAGCAAGTCTTAAAAATGTCCTTTCACAGGTAATCGGAGATTTGTTTGATGATATAAGTCTTAGATTTGCGGATGAAGTTAACGCATTTAAGTCAAAGATTGAAGAGATTAAGAAGGAATTCTCGGACAAGCTTCTTAAGAATATTAATGATGAATTTTCAATTGTTATTGAAAAATATGCTGATAAGGAAAATGAAATCGAAAGATACAAAGAGTTTATCGGAAAAATCAGAAGAATTGATCTTGCATAAGGATGAGTGTGTACATAAAAAAGGACTTTCCCGGATTGTTTACCGGGAAGGTCCTTTTATTTTCTGTTAATATATTCACGCCAGTTGATGCATTCTCTTATGTCGTATACTTTTTTTAGCGGATCACTTAAATCGTCCGGATAATACAGATTACCTTCATCGTCAACAGCGACAAAGCAGTTAAAGGCACTGAGCGTTTTTGCTGTCGATGCAAGATAATTAGCATACGGATGCTCTGCTCCGAAACTGCAGTGGCTTATTACATATGGCATTACAAGATCCGGGCCTATGTAATTAACATCATCTTTTCCTAAATCAAAGTTACCTGTGATAAGTAACTGCGTATTGTATTTTCTGAATGTGTTAGTAAGGTCATCGTCTGTGTTAAAATATTCAAGTTCATTATAGGCATCTTCACCGTCGGAATTATTAAGGTAAGGAAGATGATCCCCGTAAAATATTATTATGACCGGTTCGTCAAAACTTTGAATGTAGTTGTACAGACGATATAGTTCTTTGTCTGCATCATATACGCCTTGTGCATAGCACTGAATCTCTTCGTTGAGAGAATCGGATAAAGGTGAATCTGTTATATGCACATCGTATTCGGATTCATCGTATCTATTAAGATAATATGGCATATGAGTCTGGGCTGTTAAAGACATATGAAAGATTCTTTCGTCTTTTTCTTTGCTTTCAAGACTGTCTATTATCTCGTCTACAACAGCTTTTTCGCTTATTCGCTTTCCTTTTTTATCAACGTCATCCGCAAAGTCGGTGGCGTATTTTGTCTGATCTATGCCCATGTATTCATATACTTTTCCACAGTTGAAAAGTTTGTCGTTCCAGGTCGATGTAATCTGTGTTGTGTAACCGTTGTCCTCGAGAACATGAGTAAAGTAAGGAGCGCTTTCGTAAGAAGAGTTATTAAGTAACTGCATGTAAGGAATGTATCCTTCGCTGAAAAATCCTATATTGCTTCCTGTCAGAATCTCATATTCAACATTAGCAGATATTCCTCCAAATGACGGTGAAATCATTTCTGCATAAATTCCTTTTTCTTTGAGAGAATTAAAATTGGAAGTAGGTGATACATCAAATTTTAATTCATCGATTTTTGAAATGTCATAAAATGATTCCGAAAAAATCATTATTATATTAGGATTCCCCCAATCCTTGTCGGGTATGGAATCTATGTATGAATTACCTTCGTCAGACATTATTGTATCAAGATTATCCGACAGCGCAGCGTATGTTTCAGGTTCAATAAAACGATTATTAAGCATAAGACCGTACATGCCGCTTATAAAGCCGTGCTTTTGATAGTAAGCAATGTTGGTTGTGGTGTGGTTGTTATCCTTTGATGTAACTTTGTCAAATACATAATTTTTCATAAACTCGGTAGTTGTATTGTTAGGATAATATATTACAAAAAGAAGTGCGAATGATATAACACCCATTATGATTCGTATCTTTTTTGTTAAATAATCCGTATTTGTCCTGCCGGATAAGTATATTACTAATACAAGCACACCTGTGTATATAAGAGTAGGAATAATCATTGATAAGAGCATTCCTGTCATTGTTGAGCCGGTTATGTCAAGAAGCGAACCGACGTCATTTAACATAAGAATGTCCGAAAACATTACAGGGTCCTGCGAATATCCGATTTTTATCTGGTTAATAATCATCAGCACCAGCAAAAATGTTCATAGTATTATAGTGGTTTTTCTGATGGACTTTATTAGTGAAACCAGAAAAATAAAAATCAGCGTGATTATAAATATACCTAAAATATGAGTCGGTATATACGGCTTTTTTTTGAAATCACTGTTGGATATAAAATAATATAGTTGTGTTGAAAAATATAATAATATTGGTATGGCTGCAAAAGGCAACACTTTAGTAATTCGTTCTTTCATGGTAAACATTCTAATATTTTTTTTTGAAAATGTACATAGCGGATTTTTTAATGAGAAGATATTGCCAGAATAATAGAATGATGAATGTAGATAATAATATCAGACAGATAATTATTATTTGTCAAATAACATTACCTCATTTACATGAGGAGAGGGAGGACGTTATGTCAACAAATAACTCAGGAACTAACACAACTGAAGTACCACAGGCTAAGGAAGCACTCAACAGATTCAAGATGGAAGTTGCATCGGAGCTTGGTGTTCCACTTAAGGAAGGGTACAATGGTGACTTAACATCTAAGCAGGCAGGTAGTGTCGGTGGTGAGATGGTAAGACAGATGATTAAAAGACAGGAAGAAATGATGAAATAGTCATTTTTTCAACAGATTTACACTGGAAAAAGGGTCGGCAAGATGTCGGCTCTTTTTTCATGTGGCAGGATATTTGAAGCTATTGGACAATACATTTATTATAATTAGAATAAATGTGAGATTGACGGAATATATAATTAATAATATAATACAATCTGAATTTTAGAATAATAACAAAGAGGTAAGGACAAATGATAAATTTGTTGTTTAATGAAGGAAGAATAATTGCATTTATTGGAATACTGGCAGCATTTATGCTTACATGTACTCTTACATCGGTTCTTGAAAAGTATTTGCCAAGGGACATGGGAAGAGCATTTGCACATGATGGAAGCAAGAGCGCGGGAAAACCACGAGGTGCAGGTATAATATTTATATTGGTATTTGTTTTTGTATCGTCATTATTTAGTGCAATGAGTGCACAGTTTGCAATATATCTTATACTTGTTTCGGTTGAGATGTTCACCGGATTTTTTGATGATGCGGCAAAGAAACCATGGGGAGAACTTAAAAAGGGACTTTTGGATTTTGCGGTAGCTATAGTTGTTGCAATTACATATCTGCACTATAACAGCAATGTGATTACACTTGGTTTTACGGGTACACAGATTACAATTCCTCCGGTACTTTTCGGAGTGTTGACTGTTGTACTTGTGTGGGTATCTATCAATGTAACAAACTGTTCTGACGGAGTTGACGGTTTGTCGGGAACACTTACTATAATTTCCCTGATGACAATCTATGTTATCAATACCGTGATGGGTACGGCGGGTTCATTTAACTATCTGATACTTGTGTTTGTTGTATGCATTCTTGGATATCTGTGGTATAATGCGACTCCTAGCAAACTGCTGATGGGAGATGCGGGTTCGAGAGCCATGGGAATATTTATAAGTATTGCAGTACTTAAGATGGGAATGCCTTTCTTATATATTCCTGTTGCAATAGTACTTATTCTTGATGGAGGACTTGGACTTATAAAGGTTTCTTTTATAAGATTTTTGAAGATTCACATTTTGAAGAATACAACTACACCTTTACATGATCATGTAAGAAAGGTGAAGGGCTGGTCTAATACACAGACTGTATTCAGATTTGCAATAATCCAGATCGTGGTTTCACTTGCGACAGTTTATATTGTTTCTTTTAAGTTGTAATCTTGAGATTGATTTTGACGGTAATATATGATATATTTATAAATCGTAGGCAAAAGCCTGATGTAAATGCGGATATGGCGGAACTGGCAGACGCGCTAGATTTAGGTTCTAGTGGGCAACCCCCGTGCAGGTTCGATTCCTGTTATCCGCATTTTTTTCATATCATTTGTTATTTTTTTAAAATTTAGACGGTGAAAAACTTAAAATTATTAAATAATTATAAAATCTTAATTATTATCTAACAATTTATTAATAGTTGTGTTATAATCAGATAAAGCAGAAGTTAATATGGTGCATGATATAAGATGATGTCAAATATCGGTTTGACGTCAGTTAAGCTTGGGTGGTCGGAACATCCAATGCCAATGCCGTATATATATACGTGAAATCGTGACGTGAGACCTGAACCAATCGACTCGTTGGTACCGTGTAGAACTTATATCTGCTATAGGGACAAGGTGTATATTCAAACATTTAAATTTTTAAAAATTTTGTAACAACGTATATTCAGCAAATTAACGACATGCGGTTTTGACCGCATGTCGTTTTCTTTTATATTTACATTTACCATAACAGGATGATATAATAAATAGAATGTAGCAAAGTGTTTTCTATTTGAATTGGAAAAGAGGTTTTAGATGCGTACTAAAAAATCATTTTTAATGATGCTTCTATTTATGTGCATCATTGCAGGTTCGGTGTTATTTAATCACCAGGATTCAAAAGCAGATTCAAATCCTTATTACATCAAGGTAAATAAGGGAACAAATGTTGTAACAGTTTACAAATCAGATGATAGTCCATACAAAGCATTTGTGTGTTCTACAGGTTCAGCCACACCGGTTGGAACTTTTTACACAAGCCAAAAGCTCAGATGGCACACCCTTATGGGACCATCGTACGGACAGTACTGTACCAGAATTGTTAACGGAATTCTTTTTCATTCTGTGTGGTACTACAATAATTATGATAAAGCAAGTCAGTCAACTGTTCAGTATAACAATCTAGGAACAACAGCTTCCCATGGATGTGTGAGACTTACGGTCGCAGACTGCAAGTGGATATATGATAATTGTACATTAGGTACAAAGGTAATTATTTTTAATGGTGGCAGCAGTGATGATCCGTTAGGAAAACCTGAAGCTGTAAAGGTAAGTACGGCATCTCGTATGGGATGGGATCCAACAGATCCGGATTCTGAGAATCCTTATCTAAAGATGGCTCCTACGATTACGACAGAAAAAGATAAATATGATATTATTTATTATTCTAATATCGATATTAAGTCATTTGCCACAGCAAGAGCGGCTTATGCAACATATCTGAATTCATATCTGGAGGTATATATAAAAGCTCCGGGAGCAACAAAGACTACAAAGTTTAGCGGTAAGTTTTATCGTTTTAACATGTTAGGAACCTACACTGTTACATATAAGGTTAAGGATCCAAAGAATTCAAAGACAGCATCAAAGAGTATTAAGATTACGGTGAATGATACAGGAGCTCCTGTAATTACAAAGGTTCCTGCTCAGAGAACTGTTTCATATAATACGACTCTTGATTTAAAATCATCAGTTCAAGTTAAGACAGGTTCAGGAACAGACATGAAAAAGAACATGACTGTAACTATTACTACACCTGATAAAAAGACAGTCAAGCTTACATCAAACAAATATAAATTCACAAAACTTGGTGTATATACAGTAAAATATGTTGCTAAGAATCCTGCAAATCAAAAGAGCAGTACAAAGACAACAAAGGTAACTGTTAAAGATACAAAACCCCCCATTATTTCAGGTGTTGGAGCAGTTACTAAGGAATACAAGTCAAAGTTCAATGTTAAGTCAGGAGTTACCGCAAAGACCACAACAGGGACAAATATCACAGGAAGAATTAAGATCTCAGTTAAAGACCCTTCAGGTGCTAACGTTACAGTTACTAATAATTGTATTACATTATCAAAACGCGGTATGTACAAGATAACTTACAAGGTAACAGGGCTTAATGGAAAGATTACTACCAAGGTTCGTAATCTCAAATCGGTAGATACCGGAGCACCTATTCTTAAAAATGTTCCTACTGCGTCCAAGACAGTTGGATGTTGTCAGAGTATGAATCTCAGAGCAGGTATAACAGCAGTTACCGCAAAGGGAACAAACCTTACATCAGCTATCAAGATTTCGGTTAAATATCCAAACGGAAGTGTTGTTTCAGCTGATAACATTAAGACTTTTGTATTTAATAATCCGGGAGTTTATGTTGTAACATACAAGATTACAAACAGTGCAAGCAATAAGTCAGCATCAAAGTCTGTTAAGTATTTTTCAAAATATAAGCCGGTTCTTACTGTTCCTTCATCATTTACATATGATCTTGCTAAAGAAGACGGAAAGATAAATGTTATGAATGGAGTAACTTGTGTAAATGCTTATGGTAATAAGTCTACACTTAAGAAGTTTGTTACATGTTCGGCTACATTTACCCAGACATTTTCAGGTGTTAGCGGTAAGAGTGTAACAATTAAAGATAACACATTTGTTGCAGATAAAGTTGGAACATATAAAGTTACCTGTAAAGTATCAGGTACTAATGTTATAACTACAACTAAGAGTTATGTTATTAATGTAATTGATTCATCTACAGGATATGATATTGATGTTGAAGCTGAGATAATTGCACAGGCCGGTGACGATATAGCAATTAACGATGGAATATCATTTACTACAAAGTCAGGAGTTAAGCTTAACGGACTTTATACTCTTGAAGGTGTATATATTGTTGATGAGAATGGTAATAAAACTGCAGTTGAAGTACAGGATGGAAAAATTGTAAATGCAGTGGCAGGTCAATACATTGTTGAAAATGTGCTTACAGCTAATGTTGCCGAATTCTATACAGGAATAAATAAATTATCTTATTCGTTCAATGTTGAACCTGCGGATGAAGAAGGTGACAATGAAAATGAAAATAATAATAATAACCAGGAACAGTAAAAGTTCTTAATATAGTAAAAGGTTATGCACTACAGGAGGTATTATAATGAGAAAAAGCAAACTTTTTAGTAAAATCTGGTCTGCGGTTCTTGCGGTAGCTGTGACAGCAACATCAATTGTCCCGGTTGCTTCATTTGACAAGCCACAGACAGTAAGCGCAGCTGTACAGGAAGAGACAACAGTTACGCAAGAAGCAACTAAAGATAATGAAACAATGATGCAGGGATTTGAGTGGTTTACTGTAGGAGACGGTACTTACTGGAATACGCTTGGTAATCAGGCAAAAGAGCTTTCAAAAATAGGTATAACATCTATATGGCTTCCACCGGCATACAAGGGAGCATCAGGAACGTCCAGTGCCGGTTACGATCCTTATGACTTGTATGATTTAGGTGAGTTTGCTCAGAAGAGCAGTAATGTTGCAAGAACAAAATACGGAACTAAAGATGAATATCTTGCTGCAATCAAAAAGCTCCACAATAACAACATTGCAGTATATGCAGATGCTGTTATGAACCACAAGAGTGGTGCTGACAGTACAGAGACAGTTAATGCATATAAGGTTAACTGGAGTAACAGACTCTCAAAAGTTTCAGATAAGCTTTCAATTGAAGCATGGACAGTATTTGATTTTAAAGGAAGAAACAATAAGTACTCAAGCTTTAAATGGGATGCTTCATGTTTTGACGGTGTAGACTGGGATCAGAAGAAACAAACAAATGCACTTTATCTTTTTTCAAATAAAGAGTGGGATAAGACTTCTACGGAGAATGGCAATTATGATTTCTTAATGGGTGCAGACACAGATCTTAATTCTACAAAGGTTAGAAATGAGCTTGTTAACTGGGGCGCATGGTATTACGATTTTGCAAACCTTGACGGATACAGAATTGATGCTGTTAAGCATATGGAATATTCATTTGTCGGTGACTGGATTACAAGGGTAAATGAAAAGACCGGAAAAAAGATGTTTGCAGTAGCTGAGTATCTTGATGGTAATGTTGCTCATCTTAAAGAATATATTGATGCAACAGATGGTAAGACTACTTTGTTTGATTTCCCTATGTTTTATAGACTCAGAGATGCAAGTAAGGGATACAACAAGGATCTTAGAAACATATTCAAGGGTTCTCTTATTGAAGCAGACGCCGATCATGCGGTAACATTTGTTGATAATCATGATATGCAGGCAGGTCGTTCAGGTGATACTGTATCAGGCTGGTTTAAGCCAAATGCATATGCTTATATTCTTACAAGAAAAGAAGGTATTCCATGTGTATTCTATTGTGATTACTATGGTTCAAAGAATGGAAAGACTATATCATGTAAGGAAGCACTGGATTCACTGTTATTTGCAAGAAAGTATTTTGCATATGGTACACAGCATACTTACAGTTCATCTAACGGTTATGTAATCGGATGGACACGTGAAGGTGATTCGACTCATAAGAATTCCGGACTTGCAACAGTTATTTCATCCAGCACATCAGACTCTTCACTTACAATGAATGTAGGAAAAGCACATGCAGGTGAAAAGTGGATAGACGTAACAGGTAATTCTTCTGAGACTGTTACTATCTCATCTACAGGAAGTGCAAAATTTAAAGCAGTTGCAAAGAAATCATGTGTATATGTTAACGAGAATAGAGTTAAGACACTTATGGCCGTTGGTAAAGCAAGCGGACTTAAGGTAAGCGTACTTGGTGCTACATCAGTTAAGCTTGCATGGAACAAGGTAAGCGGTGCAAACGGATATCATATATATAAGTATAATACGAGTGCAAAGAAATGGGATTATGTAGCTAATTCAACAAAAGCAGAGGCTCTTGTAAAGAACCTTAATCAGGCTGCAGGATATAGATTTAAAGTATTACCTTATAAAAAGATTGGTAATAAGAAAATAATGGGTAGCAGCTCAAATGAGCTTGTAGTTGTAACAAGACCGGTAGCTCCTAGTCTTAAAGCTACTGCAGGAACAGGAAAGTGTAAGCTTGAGTGGAAAAAGCCATGTGCAAGGATTAAAGGCTATGAAATCTATATGTCGACTTCAAAGAATGGAACATATAAGAAAATAAATTCAATGAGTGCTGCGGCTACAGCTAAGGTTGTTCAGAATCTGACAAAGAATAAGACGTATTACTTTAAGATCAGAACATACAGATACAAAGGCTCTAAGGCAAGTGATGGAATAGTATATAGTGGATTTTCATCAATTGTATCTGTTAAGATAAAATAATAGATATTAAATTATGTATATATAAATTAAATCCCTGACATGAAACGTTTATAATGCTTCGTGTCAGGGATTTTTATATGACGTTTTTCATTGTTATTAATTGGGGATTTTTATATTATGTATTGTGGTTATTATAACCATGTGATATAATCTGTTGGTGAATAATAGCATTTAAATATTTGAATAGGAAAGGTGTAAAATATGAAGTTTCAGCTTATATGTGACAGTTCATGTGACCTTGGAAATAACTTTACTACAAGAGAAAATGTCGAGATAGTTCCGTTATCTGTATCATTTGATGGAGAGACATATTATAAAGATGGCGTGGAGATAACAAGTAATGAGTTCTTTGAGAAGCTTATTTCGGATCCATCGATTATGCCTAAATCAAGTCTTCCCCAGGTACAGGATTATATAGATGTTTTTGAGAAATATGTTAAGGAGAATATGCCTGTTATATGTACCACAATTTCGGCGAAGTTCAGTGGTTCATATAATTCAGCATGTATGGCAAGGGACCAGATTCTTGAAGATTATCCTGATGCAAGAATAGAAGTATATGATTCAACACACAACACAGTGTGCTTTGGATTATTTGCAAATGAGATTGTTAAGATGAGAAATGCGGATATGACTATAGATGAAGCCATTGCGGCAATGAATAAGATTGTTGCAACCGGTAAGATTTATTTTACTATAGGATCATTTGCATATCTTGATAAGGGAGGCAGACTCGGTAAGGCTGTCACAACTGCAGGAGATAAGCTTGGAATTAAGCCTATTATCATAATGAGCAACGGTTCAATCACGGTTGGTGGAATCAAGAGAAGCAGAAAGAAAGCCAAAGAAAGAGTAATTGAGCTGATTGAAGAGCATTTTGCACAGAACAATCTTGATAAGAGCCAATACAACTTCTATGTTGGATATTGCTACGACAAGGAAGAAGCACTTGAGTTTGAAAAAGAAGTATGCGACAGACTAGGAGTAGGGATGTGTACCGATTTTGACGGAACAATAGGTGTTGTTTCGGGTGTCCATACAGGACCTTATGCATTAGGAGTAGGCTTAATCAAAAGATATGATGCAGATTAAAAAGATATTGAATCCTTTAGGAATTTAAAGTATAATATGTTTTGTTTATGTAATATATTTTTGGAGGGCATACTAGATGAGTACTGCTAAGGTAGATAAGTATAAAAAGGAAAAGTACAACAGAAAGAAGATTCTTGCAAGACAGAAGAGACATAAGATTGAAGCAATCATCGCATGTGTTGCTGTTATAGCAGCTCTTGGCGGAGTTATAGGAAAGAACGTATATGATAAGTATTTTTACTATGACAGCGTGAAGGCAGTTGATATGGAAAGCTATTCAACAGCTGTACAGAATGTGCAGAGTGCAAATGTGCAGACAGCAGAGGATGCAACGCAGGCAGATGTGCAAGCAGATGCATAAAGCATTGTTTTGCTAACAAATATTAAAGACATATAGGAGATAATATAAGAGGTATCCTCTCAATAATTATCGTTTTGTATGTCTTTTTTTATGTTTTACTTAGAATAATTTAGTGCATTTTATATGTTGACATTAAAGAGGTGGTATTATATAATGCTTAGATGTGACGGTATGTAATTGCTGGTCCAAAGCCCCGGAACAGTATTGCAGATAAATCATATATAATATTGGAATTATTTGAATTACTTTAGGAGGTAAACCAATGAAAACTTATATGGCTAGTCCAGAAAAGATTGAAAGAAAATGGTATGTAGTTGACGCTACAGGACATACATTAGGACGTCTTTCTTCAGAGATTGCAAAGATCCTCAGAGGTAAGAATAAACCTATCTATACACCAAGCGCTGATACAGGCGATTATGTAATCGTTGTTAACGCTGACAAGATTACAACAACAGGTAAGAAGTTAGACCAGAAGATTTACTATCATCATTCAGATTATGTAGGCGGAATGAAAGAAGCTACATTAAGACAGATGTTAGATAAGAAGCCTGAGGAAGTTATTAAGCTTGCAGTTAAGGGAATGCTTCCAAAGGGACCTTTAGGAAGACAGATGATTACAAAACTTCATGTTTATGCAGGACCAGAGCATGAGCAGCAGGCACAGAAGCCGGAAGTACTTGAGATTAAAGAAAGATAATCAGAAGCTGAAAGGAGGACATTACATTGGCTACATCAAAGTATTATGGAACAGGAAGAAGAAAGAGCAGTGTTGCTAGAGTTTACCTTGTACCAGGAACAGGTAAGATTACAATAAATAAGAGAGATATCGATAACTATTTCGGACTTGAGACATTAAAGTTGATCGTTCGTCAGCCATTGGTACTCACAGAGACTACTGAAAAGTATGACGTTTTAGTTAACGTTAACGGTGGTGGAACAACAGGTCAGGCAGGAGCTATCAGACATGGTATCTCAAGAGCCTTATTACAGGTTGATTCAGATTATCGTCCAGCATTAAAGAAGGCTGGTTTCCTTACAAGAGACCCAAGAATGAAGGAAAGAAAGAAATACGGTCTCAAAGCTGCACGTCGTGCACCACAGTTCTCAAAGAGATAATTATCTCAAAACGAGAATATCAAGAAAAGCCCATTTTACAAGGGTTACAGAAGTTGTGGAATGTTGTCAGATGCGTTGGAATTTACATCGCATGCAACACATATGCAACAGGTATGCAACAAAGA
>CACXFB010000011.1 GCA_902766825.1 uncultured Lachnospiraceae bacterium | reverse complement strand
CGAGAAAGCCCACCACAGCTTTATGGAAGTTAATCCAGTTCTCATCAGCGAGTACAAGAAGTCTACATCTTTGAGGCGGACAAAGACAGATTCTGTCGATTGCGAATCCATTGCCCGTTGGTTAATGACCGTAGAGTACAAACCCCATTCAAAAGGATTTTACCACGCCTACTCTTTAAAGTCATTAACACGTTTGCGTGACCGCCTTATTCGTCAGCGTTCTTTCTATCTCGTTAAGATTACCAATGTGCTGGATCATACATTCCCGGAGTTCAAACCATTCTTTCAGGAACGCTTCAGCAAGACAGCTCTATACCTTCTTGAAAACTACGGTTCCGCAGAAAAAATGGCACATATGAACTCAGCTTCATATGATAATCTCAGGCGTATTTCTCGTGGTAAATTTACGCCTCAAAAATTCATAGAGCTAAAGGCCCTTGCCGCAAATACTGTCGGAGTAAATAACTCTATCTTCGATACTGAGCTGAATTGTCTTTTGACCCTTTATAAGGAAGCAGCCAAGCAAGTTTCTATCCTTGAAGCTCAGATAATCGAGCTTATTGAAGAAGTGCATCCACACTATATGTCCATTCCGGGTATCGGTCCTATATCTGTTGCAGTTATTTATGCTGAGTATGGTGACATATCAAACTTTTCATCACCGGCACAAATGCTTGCATTTGCAGGTCTGGAGCAAGGAATCAACGATTCCGGAACGGAATCCCATAAAGGACGTATGGTAAAGCGAGGATCATCTCAGCTTCGATATACGCTCATGAACTGCGCCTTGCCACTTATTCGTTTTGATGTGACCTTTGCTACATACTATGCCAAGAAGTGTTCTGAGGGAAAGCCTCATCGAGTAGCTATTTCACATGTCACGAAGAAATTGGTCAGAGTCATTTTTGCATTGGAGAGACAGAACACTGACTTTGTAACTACCGCTCTTCGCTGACGCCAATAACCGTTTTTACTGCACCATCTGAAATACGGTGTATTCAGATGGTTTATTTGTCATGCACTTTTTTCAAGAATCAAAAAATCTTTAAAAAGTACTTGACTGTTTATAGTTTGTCACCTCGATTTATAACTAGCGTCTGAATTTATCATTCAGACGCTAGCTGCTAATATTGTTATAATTAAAATCTTAATTTGTATCTGGTGCCCAAGAACCCATATATGAACCAGTAGCTCCTACACATATTTTTATTTTCGCATACGCCTGAGAACCAAATGTTTCATATACATAACTACTAAGATGAATACTATTATTTTTATATACTCTTTTCCAACTTAATTCCTCATCTGGATATGTCAAATCAATATAAGTACCATTATATGAACTTGAACCATATGCTCCAACATCAACAAATGATGTATTTCCAGTAGTATATTTCACATATAAAGGATTTGAATTATCTTTTTTACGTCCATTACTACCAAATCTACTTTCGCCTGTATATGCAGTTATTCCCCATGTTGTAAGATTTGTATTAGCCGCTAACACTTGTCTAAACGTTAGAAACACACTGCATAACACCACTGCCATCGCTACTATTGATGAAACTCTTTTCTTATGTTTTTCCATGTAAATTTCCTCCTGTTTTTTGTAAATCAACAACCGTATATAATTCATCACACATGTCATAAAAAACCATTAGTTTACACAGTTCCAATCAGCTAAAGTTAACTTGTATCCATAGTAATCCCCTCCTTCTCAATCATCCTTAGAAAGGACATCAAACCTGCCAAAATATATTACCCCTGTGACCACAGAAATAATTGCTATTATAAGACATACAACACAGCCTGTTGAATACTTTATATCCGTAGGACTGCTTAACTTTGAACGCAAGACCATTCCATAGTTAAAAAATAATGCTCCGTTTGCAATCATTGTTGCAAATATCGCTTTGGTCTGTACAACAATAAATCCTATAATATCCGAGAATATAAGGCTTATAAGCATCTGAAAAAGGCTTACCGCAATCGATATAACAACAGGCATTATTATTGCAAGTCTAATCATCTGCTTTGTAGTGCCTTCAAAAAAATAAAGTTCCGATACCTGCGCCATTCTGTCTAAATCGTATGAAAGAGAGATTTTCATTCCAAGTATCTTTGTCATAATCACGATTGCAGCGTCTATGGCTATGTAGCAGTACAAAACCGTCATAACATTCCATACACATTTTGACAGATACCATTTCCATCTGTTTTTGCATCGCATCAGTACCTGCTGGCCGTAGGTATATATATCATTTTTCATATAGCTTCCTACAAGATAACTGATTACTATCTGAACCGAAAGCCACAGGGCCGGCAATGTATACATGTCCTTTAACTGTTCGAGTGGAAAATATTTTTCTCCTTTGTACATGAAAATTATCATCTCCATAAGCGTCGCCTGACTGCAATCAAATCCATTCAAGTCATAGGTTCTCTTAAAAATCAGTGCAGCAATAATTCCTATTGCTACAGGAAGCAACAGTCTTGGCCCATTATGTACAAATCCCTGTTTTATATCATGTATTATTAACTTACCCATTCTATCACTCCCAAATTATCTTTATTTTTTTATTCTAAACAAGTATTATTTTTTCGAAAAACAACCTTACAAAAGCTTCATTATATATATATTTATATCATCTTACGCATTATAAATCAAGTATATTATAGATAATCTATATATTATTACTTCATCAAATTCCCCTCCACCTTGACCTTCCTCTTTAATAATGATAAAATTTAAAAAGTTTAATCAGCCGGATAGAACGGCAGAATGGAGGAACAATGGATTTTAAAGAATTATATTCACAAAAGCTTGTAAGTGCGGCAGAGGCAGCTAAAGTTGTTAAGTCAGGTGACTGGGTAGACTATGGTTGGACAGTTACAACTCCTGTTGCAGTTGATGCAGAGATTGCCAAGAGACTTCCAACACTTGAAAATGTTAATTTCAGAGGCGGAATCCTTATGTGGGAACCTGAGATTTTCAAGATTGATGATCCGGCAGCACATATGACCTGGAACTCATGGCACATGAGCGGTATTGAAAGAAAAGCAATCGCTAAGGGATTTTCTTTCTATGCTCCTATCAGATATTCAGAAGTACCAAGATACTACAGAGAGTCAGCATGTCCTCCTGATGTTGCAATATTCCAGGTAGCTCCTATGGATGAGCACGGATATTTCAACTTCGGACCAAGTGCTTCACACTCAACAGCAACATGTGAGACAGCAAAGGTTGTAATCGTAGAGGTTAACGAAAATATGCCTAGATGTTTAGGTGGTTTTGAAGAAGGAATACATGTTTCACAGGTAGATATGATTGTTGAAGGTAACAATCCTTCAATCGCAGAAATGGGTGGCGGCGGCCCTGCAACAGAGATTGACCAGGCAGTTGCAAAGCTCATTGTTGAAGAGATTCCTAATGGTGCATGTCTCCAGCTTGGAATCGGTGGTATGCCTAACGCAGTAGGATCACTCATCGCCGAGTCTGACCTTAAAGACCTCGGTGTACATACAGAAATGTACGTTGACGGTTTTGTTGATATCGCAAAGGCAGGCAAGATTAACGGTTCTAAGAAGAACATAGACCGTTTCAGACAGACCTATGCATTTGCTGCAGGTACAAAGAAGCTTTATGATTATCTTGATAACAACCCTGCATGCATGAGTGCACCTGTTAACTATACTAACGACATCCGCTCAATTTCTGCTCTTGATAACTTCATGTCAATCAACAACGCTGTTAACCTTGACCTTTTCGGACAGGTTAATGCAGAGTCAGCAGGAACAAAGAACATCTCCGGTGCCGGCGGACAGCTTGACTTCGTTCTCGG
>CACXFB010000010.1 GCA_902766825.1 uncultured Lachnospiraceae bacterium | reverse complement strand
TTCCCGGTTCATATCCGGCCTTCTTAACAGCCTCAAGTATAACCTCAATAGCCTCCTCATCGGACTTAAGAGCAGGTGCAAAACCACCCTCATCACCAACTGATGTTGCAAGTCCTCTTTCTTTAAGTATTCCTGCAAGTGCGTGGAACACTTCTGCACACCATCTTAAGCATTCCTTAAATGAAGGTGCTCCAACCGGCATAATCATAAATTCCTGAACATCAAGACCTGACGACAATGCATGACATCCACCATTAATTATGTTCATCATTGGAACAGGAAGTCTGTTGCCTGATACACCACCTAAGAATCTGTAAAGAGGAATATCAAGTGCTGTTGCCACAGCTCTGACAGTTGCAATTGAAACAGCTAAAATTGCATTAGCACCAAGCTTAGACTTATCCTTTGTGCCATCTGCCTTAATCATCGCATTATCTATAGCATAGATATCTGTTGCATCCATCCCCTTTAATACATCATTGATTGTTGTGTTAATATTCTCCACCGCTTTTAACACACCTTTTCCAAGATATCTGCTCTTGTCATTGTCTCTTAATTCAAGAGCTTCAAATTCTCCTGTCGATGCACCGGAAGGAGCACATCCTCTGCCAACTGTACCATCCGATAAAGTTACCTGTGCCTCCACTGTAGGGTTCCCTCTTGAATCAAGTATTTCTCTTCCAATTACCTCGCTGATTTTTAAAGATTTCATAATTACTATTTTCCTTTCATGATAACTATTCTTTTAAAATATCGTCCATTATGACTTATCCCGGACAAGCCACTATCCGGGAGTCATAATAATATACACTAAGTTAGTTGACTCTAACGTTAGTTATATTAGCATAACCTTATCATAAAATCAACCCCTTATTTATTATTTTTCTCCTCAAAAAATATATACATATAATTTCAAGATACTATCATCTTTTCTTTATCCTGAAAAACACTGCATAAAAAACATAAATATATATAAGCATCACAGCCAGGCATACATATGAATTATCTTTATACAATAACACCGATAATATCATGCAAACCGCCGAAAACACACTGCAAAAATAATGCGGTGTGCCAATTTTTATCTCCTTTTTGCTATATCGTATCATTGCAAAAAGCAACAGGTAGTACAATAACAGCGAACATGCCATCAGTATGGTCTTTGACATAAAAAAATTCTCTTCTTCATTCATGTATTCAAGTGCTGTTGTCATGTTTGTCAGTGCAAAAATAAGGAACATATGAATAAGCATATACCCTGTTGCGTTAGTACTCATCTGTCTGTCTATTATGTTGTCATACAAAGTTCCGTAACTTAAAAACAGTCCTACCGTAATAAGGAACGGTATTAATGAATAAAAAATCGAAGCAGGCGTTATTTTACCGCCAAAGTGTGATGCTATTCCAATTATCATCTCACCGAATGTAAGCACAACATAGAGCATGACTCTCTCTGTAAGATGTGGGAAATCCACCTCTAAAAGTTTATTTGCCTTACCCATTACCGCAATAAGTACTATTCCGGTTAACACTGCAAAAGGTGCTATACTTATTCCCGTAACAGTATATATAGGCAGTGACACGGCAACAATAAAGGACTGTATAAGAATTGTCGTCATCATCCTGATAACATGCTTTTTCTCTTTGTCCGATTTAATATGTCTGTACTCGGTATAATAGGCAATTGCGATGTTAAAAAGTATCAGTGCCCATGCAACCGAATATCTCTTGTAATGCTCATGCCAGTACACTCTGGTTCCGTCTCCCATGTAGTAAAGCAGATACATATTGGCAAACACAAGCAATGTTTCTTTTATTCCGTTCTTGCCGTATCTGTTAATATAAAACGTTGTAAAAAACCAGATCTGAATAATCGCAAATGTGCAAAAAATATATGTAGTATATAAATCAAGTCCAATAATGCCATCCGGTGCATTATGAAGCAGAGAATTGTTCTTTCTTATCAGATAAACAAATATCAGATCATATACAAGTTCCAGGTATTCAACTTTCTTTTCATCTTTAAAATTGCTAAACATTTATTATCTCCTTTTCCCCTCAATGATAACATACAAAAAGGGATTACTCCACAAATTTGAAGTAATCCCATATACTCATTTTTATTTTTTCATGCTGTTAGAAATTCCGCTGCATGAATGATTAGGATCAAAGTCCGGATTCTTATCAGCAGTCTTAAGATTTAATCCTTTTGTGATTCCTAATATCTGTTCCGCCTTCTTTATCTGCTCAAGTGTAGGCGGTACGCTTTCCTTAAGAGGATAATCAACACCGATATTCTCCCATTTAAAAAGACCTAATGTATGATATGGAAGTATCTCAACCTTCTCAACAGTCTTTAACTCATCAATAAGAGCTTTGAGTTCGTTAAGCTCTTTCTCACCGTCTGTAAGATCCGGAACAAGCACGTGGCGGATCCACATTGCCTTACCGTTATCAGAAAGGTATTTTGCCATTGCAATAATATTAGAGTTAGTCCATTTTGTAAGCTCTTTATGCTTTGCTTCATCCATCTCTTTGATATCGAGCATGAACAAATCTGTTACTTCCATAAGCTCGTTAAACTTACTTATAAATGGTTCCTCCATTGTAAATGGATTACCTGCTGTATCGATTGTTGTATGAACTCCTTTAGCTTTGGCAAGCTTAAAGAATTCAATAAGGAAATCTATCTGAAGTAATGGCTCTCCACCACTTACAGTGATACCTCCGCCATTCTTCCAGTAATTCTTGTATCTGTATACTTTATCAAATAAATCTTTTGCACTCCATTCCTCGCCACCTTCAAGTGACCATGTCTCAGGATTGTGACAGTACTTACATCTCATATGACATCCCTGAAGAAATACCACATAACGAAGTCCCGGTCCGTCAGCTGCTCCAAATGATTCAAGTGAATGAACTTTTCCCATAACTTTTGTTGTCTCCATACACCAACCTGCCTTTCTTAATTAATAGTGAATAATCACTTTTCCATACAAAGACGACTGATGTTCTTTATATGGAAAAATGCCGGTTTCAGCAAATACAGCTGGAACCGGCATTCACTATACTAAATCACTATACTGTTAACACAGTACCTAATCTTATAAGAATGCGTGGAATGTTCTTGAGATAACGTCTTCCTGCTGCTTTCTTGTAAGGTCGATAAACTTAACAGCGTATCCTGATACACGGATTGTGAAGTTTGCATATTCTTCCTTCTCAGGATGCTCCATAGCATCTCTAAGCTTCTCAATACCGAATACGTTAACGTTAAGGTGATGAGCACCATTATCGAAGTATCCGTCCATTGCGCTAACAAGGTTGTTAACCTGTTCTTCTTCACTGTGTCCAAGAGCGTCTGGGTTGATTGTCTGAGTATTAGAAATACCATCAAGTGCCCACTCATAAGGAATCTTAGCAACTGAGTTAAGTGAAGCTAAAAGTCCGCTCTTCTCTGCGCCGTATGCTGGGTTAGCACCAGGTGATAAAGGCTCTCCTGCTGGTCTTCCATCAGGCATTGCTCCTGTTGCGTTACCATATACTACGTTAGATGTAATTGTAAGGATTGATGTTGTAGGCTCAGAATCACGATAAGTATGATGTCTCTTAATCTTCTCGATGAATTCCTTAAGTAACCATACACCGATCTCGTCTGCTCTATCATCATCGTTACCGTAACGTGGGAAGTCTCCTTCGATTTCATAATCTACTGCAAGACCATTCTCATCTCTGATAACCTTAACCTTTGCATACTTGATAGCTGATAATGAGTCAATAACATGTGAGAATCCTGCGATACCTGTAGCAAATGTTCTACGAACATCTGTATCGATAAGAGCAAGCTCAGCATACTCATAGAAGTACTTATCATGCATGTACTGGATAAGATTTAAGATATTTACATAAAGTCCTGCTAACCATTCCATCATTACGTCATACTTAGCCATAACTTCATCGTAGTCAAGGTATTCTGATGTGATTGGTGCGTAAGCTGGTCCAACCTGAATCTTATTCTTTTCATCGACACCACCGCTGATTGCGTAAAGAAGACACTTAGCAAGGTTAGCTCTTGCTCCGAAGAACTGCATTTCCTTACCTGTCTGTGTAGCAGATACACAACAACAAATTGCATAATCATCGCCCCAGATTGGCTTCATAACATCATCATTCTCGTACTGGATTGAAGATGTACGGATAGAAATAGCTGCTGCATATTTCTTGAATGACTCTGGAAGAGCTGATGAATAAAGTACTGTAATATTTGGCTCTGGTGAAGGTCCCATGTTTTCAAGAGTATGAAGTACACGGTAATCTGTCTTTGTAACCATTGAACGTCCGTCAACACCAATACCTGCAAGGTCGATTGTTGCCCATACAGGATCTCCTGAGAATAACTGGTTGTATGAGTTACAACGAGCAAACTTAACCATTCTGAACTTAAGAATCATATGATCTACTAATTCCTGAGCCTGTGCTTCTGTAAGGATTCCCTTAGCCATATCTCTTTCTACATAGATATCAAGGAATGTACAAACACGTCCGATACTCATTGCTGCACCATTCTGTGTCTTGATTGCTGCAAGATATCCAAAGTATGTCCACTGGAAAGCTTCCTTAGCTGTTGTAGCTGGCTTAGAAATATCGAATCCGTAAATCTTAGCCATCTCTTTCATGCCCTTTAATGCGTTGATCTGACCTGTAAGCTCTTCTCTCTGACGAATGATATCATCTGTCATAATTCCGCATCCGCAGTATTCTTTATCTCTTTCCTTCATTTCGATAAGGTAATCGATACCGTAAAGAGCAACTCTTCTGTAATCACCAACGATACGTCCTCTTCCGTAAGTATCAGGAAGACCTGTAACGATCTTGTTCTTTCTTGCTGCTCTCATCTCAGGTGTGTATGCATCAAATACTGCCTGGTTATGTGTTTTATGATATTCTGTAAAGATCTTGTGAAGTTCTGGATCAGGTGTGTAACCATATTCGATAAGTGACTTCTCTGCCATCTGAATACCACCGTATGGCATGAATGCTCTCTTTAATGGCTTGTCTGTCTGAAGACCAACAACCTGCTCTAAATCCTTTAATTCCTCGCTGATGTATCCGGCTCCATGTGAAGTAAGAGATGAAACGATATCTGTATCCATATCAAGAACTCCACCCTTAGCACGCTCCTGCTTCTGAAGTTCCTGTACAGCACCCCATAACTTGTTAGTAGCGTCTGTTGGGTCTACTAAGAAACTCTCGTCACCATCATAAGGTGTGTAGTTGTTCTGGATGAATTCTCTAACATTGATTTCTTCTTTCCAAAGTCTTCCTTCGAAACCTTCCCATGCATCAAAATTTACCATTTTTATTGGTTCCTCCTTTTGAAATTTAATATTTGTTGATATAGTTAAATGTCTGATGGTGTCAGCCATCAAAATACCATCAAGTAACTATCATCATTATATGCGATTAATTTTAACAATTCAATTGCTTTATCTTATGTTTGTGAATAAATACATTATCCCCAGTTATATATTATTCTATGTAATAAATCTTATGGTATTTTCAAGACATAAACTCCCCCAGCCAACGCTTGCATCTGGATATTTTGACACTTTTAAAAGTTTTCTGTCCGCCCCTGCAAGAAGCGCTGCCTTGACTTTCTGCCCATACATATTTACATCATTTTTTCCAATGATGCCCCATGACATAAGGAGTGCACATGCCCCCGTCACAACAGGCGTTGCAAATGATGTTCCTGTAAATGCTTCGTAACCTCCTCCCACCGTGGCAGACAAAATGTTATTGCCGGGTGCCACAATATCAGGTTTAACCAGTCCATTTACCAAAAATCCTCTTCCGGAATAATCTGACTCACTAAGCATCCTTGAATTATAAGCTCCGACCGTAACAGCCGATGCAGCCGTTGACGGAATCGTTAATGTCGTATCAGAGGACGGATTAAAAAATCCTGTTTCAGATGCGACCACGTTACCGGAAGGCATCCACATATTAATCCTTCCATCCGTAATATCCTTTGCTTCTATTTCAATTGAATATATTCCGCCCTCAAGAAATGAACTTTCTTTTTTGCGGATGAATTCAAAATAAACCTCTTCAAGTTCATTATACGGAGTGGGTTCGTTTATAAATGCATATATTTTCATTCCTCTGTAATCTATTATGTTCTCTATTCCTTTTCTTATCCTGTATGACTCCCCCTGAGGGGTTACAAGATTAATTTCTGCAACATCAATGTAATTTTTCCATAACTGGATATTAAGTGCCTGCTGTACATATGAAATAAAAAAGCGCGCACTTGTCTTACGTTTTGTTCCCATGTCAAGCTTATCTTCAAAATGAAGTCTTGTTACCCCTTCGTTACCTGTTCCTATTACGATACAGTTGCGTCCAATCATTGATTGCGAATCCACAAAACTTTCAAGCAGCGACTTGCCGTTATGTGCACCATAGTTATTGCCAAAGCTTATATTGACAGCAACAGGCATATTAAGATTCATCGCCGTATCATTTACCCAGTTGAGTGCTTCCATCATTGACGCAGTGCTTCCTGAAACGCCTAAAGCCGGGCTTTTTAGTCTTACGACCAAAAGCCCGGCCTCATTTGCTATAGTGGCTGCTATTCCTGCCACTGCTGTTCCGTGTCCGGTAAAATCCCCTGTCCTAATCATTTCCCTTCTGTCAGCATCATTTAATGTAAGAGCATAGTCTATCATTTCCTGTGTGTAAAGAATTCCTTGTGAATATCCGACCGGTGGCTGCATCACAAATCCCTGTTCTTCAAACGAATCCATGTCATTTTGATCCCACAGTGCTACAATCCTTGTACTTAGATCATCATTTCTAAAGACCGGATGTGTATAATCTATTCCCGAATCTATTATGGCAACCAGCACGCCTCGTCCCGTAAACTCACTTCTTGCACTTCCCACCTGAAGGCTTGTTATGCATGAAGAATTCTTTGCATTGCTTATGTCAAAATATAAATCCTTAGGCTTTTCAATATAATAAATCTGCGGTATCAAAGCCAGCCTTTCAATGTCTGACTGTCTGATTTTTAACGTTGCATATGTTCCGTTCAAAAGCGTAAGGTCAGATACATAATCCGGCCACACAATATCCTCATTGTATTTGACAATAAGTTCCCACATTTTCTCATCAGACACGTAACCGGTGTTAAGATCTATTGTATCTTCCCTGTCATCCTCTGAAAGTGCAAGTGCATATAACAGCTGATTATCAATATTCAATTATTTACCCCCACATTAATAACTATTCTGGTTAAATCTCTTTAAGAAATGCCTCGTATCCTTTTTCTGTTTCGTAGATATCTGCTTTGCTTGTAATCTCCCAAGGTGCATGCATGTTAAGAACTGCAATACCTGCATCGATAACCTGCATTCCGTAAAGTGACATTATGTAAGCAATTGTTCCGCCACCGCCGGCATCAACCTTTCCAAGCTCTGCAGTCTGAAAATCAACCTTGTTGTCATCAAGTACTTTTCTTATCATTGCAAAATATTCAGGATTTGCATCATTAGAACCTGATTTTCCTCTTGAACCTGTATACTTGTTAAATACCATTCCTTTTCCGAAAAATGCTGCATTTTTCTTCTCGAATACCGATGCATAGAGTGGGTCAAATGCTGCACTTACATCAGATGAAAGCATATGTGAATTAGCAAGCATTCTTCTTAACTTAATCTCAGAATATTCGCCCATTGCTTCAAGAAGGTCAGCCAGTGTATTTTCAAAAAATTTTGACTGCATTCCTGTTGCACCGACACTTCCAATCTCCTCTTTATCAACTAAAAGACAACATGTTGTTCTCTTAACGTTATCTGTATTTAACATAGCAACAAGTGATGTGTATGCACATACTCTGTCATCCTGTCCGTAGCTTATTACCATGCTCTTATCGATGCCGCAGTCTCTTGCTTTTCCGGCTGGAACAATCTCAAATTCAGCTGACATGAAATCGTCTTCATCAAAATCGTATTTGTCTTTAAGAATCTTTAAGATATTTTTCTTAACTGAATCCTTTTGTTTCTTAGCTTCGCCCTTTTCTGACTTTTCATCCGCTGCTTTTGCAGGCATGCTTCCTACAAGCACATCAAGGTCTTCTCCCTCGATTACTTCTCTTCCTTTTTTCTCAAGCTGCTTTGCAGAAAGATGAATAAGAATGTCAGTAATGCAAAGAACCGTATCATCATCTTCTTCACCTATTACAACATCAATTACTTCCCCACTCTTTTTTACTACAACACCATGCATGGCAAGAGGAAGTGTAACCCACTGATACTTTTTTACTCCTCCGTAATAATGTGTATCAAAGAATACAAGTCCTTCACTCTCATATACAGGATTCTGCTTAAGATCAAGTCTTGGCGAATCAATATGCGCTCCAAGGATTGCCATTCCTTTTTCTACATCATCGGTACCTATGTTAAATAAGGCAACTGTCTTTCCCATTCCTACTTTGTACACTTTGCTTCCGGCAGATATCTTTCTTCCCTGTGCAATCACATCATCGAGATTCTCATATCCGGCTTTTTTAGCCATCTGTACAGTTATCTTTGAGCATTCTCTTTCTGTCTTACCGTTAGAGAGAAACTCTTTATAACCTTCACAAAGTTCTTCGAGATTTTTCTGCTCTTTTTCATCATACTTTTCCCATGCTGTTGTCTCTTTCATCTTCATCTTCCTTTCTAATCCATCACGACAGATTTACCTCTCCATCCGCCTCTTATCCATCTTATAATTACTACCACGCCTCTTACTATCTCATCAAGTGCCATTGCAATCCATACTCCGACAAGTCCCATACCAAGAACCTTGCCAAATATAAATGCAAATGCAACCGATATTCCCCACATTGATATTATACCAAGCATTGTCGGAAATTTCACATCTCCCGATGCACGCATGCTGTTAATAACCACAAGATTTGTAGTTCTTCCAAGCTCAAGGAAGATCGCTATGAACATAATCTTGTGACCAAGTCCGATAACATCTGCATTTTTCGAAAACAATCCGTATGTAAATCCACTTGCAAAATAATTAATCCACGCCATGCACTGTGAAACAAATATCGCTGGAACCAGCGTCTTTATAACACGTTTATACGCATCGTCATAATCGCCGGCACCAACTTCGTGTCCAACTATTATCTGTGTTCCGACAGCAACACTTACTGAATACAGATATGTAAATCCACAAAGAATATTTGCAAATATTTTTGTGTTGATTGCAACCGTACCCATAGAATTAATAATCGCCAGGATTACCAGCTGACTTACATTGTACGATATATTCTCGCCTGCGGTCGGCACTCCAAGCTTTATAAGCTTCTTAAAATCATTTTTCGGGAATGGTCTGATATATTTTATGGAAACCGTTCCTTCAATATGTTTTCTAAAATAAAAGATAACAACAATAAGTGCAATTATCTTACTGAACACACTTGATATCGCAACACCCTTTACACCGAGATTCAAAAATGACAACGGTCCGTACAAAAAGCAATAGTTACCTGCAATGTTTAATACATTTATAAGCAGTGATACAACCATTCCGATCTGCGTTCTTCCGTTACTTCTAAATATCTGTGCAAACGCGTCAAATAAAGCCTCAACAAAAACAAAGCCTCCAAGAATCTTAAGATAACCTGATGCTTCAGGCAAAAGTTCAGCCGGAACTTTCATAAGCGTAAGAATATATTTTCCTCCGATAAAAACAATCAATGAAATAATAACGCTTATCACAAGATTAAACCAGACAGACAGTGTATATATTCTTGACATTTTATCTTTAAGGCCCGCGCCGAGATACTGTGATATAATAACACCCGATGCACTTGAAATAATCGTAAAAGCAAGTGTCAGAAAACCAAGTATCTGACACGCATTTCCAACTGCACCGGGAGCTGATTCACTATATCTTGATAACATGAGCTGGTCAACATAACCGATTCCCATTGCCAAAAGCATCTGGCAGAAAATCGGCCACGAAAGCCCAAACAACGACGTATTTTTATTTATTTCCATTCACGTACTCCTAATATAACTACAACATGTTACGCTTCTTCAACACATATGTTATTAATATACATGCAACAAGTGAGAATACACAAATAACACCAAATCCGTAAACACTCTTTGCAAACGGCATTCCATCAGGATCCACATTCATTCCGTACAAACCGGAAATCATTGTAGGAATTGACATAACCAGTGTTATTGATGTAAGAAATTTCATTATTGAGTTAAGCTGGTTATCAAGAACAGATGCAAAAAGCTCTCTTGTTCCGTTGATAATATCTCTGTAGATATTTGTCATCTCGATAGCCTGCTTACTTTCTACCACAACATCATCAAGCAGTTCTTTATCCTCCGGATACTGGTTAAACTTCGCATATCTGGTCATCTTATCAAGTACTACACCATTAAAACGAAGCGATGTTGCAAAGTATACAAGGTTGGTCTCAAGTTCATGAAGCTCGATAAGATCTGAGTTCATTGTCTTATTGCCAAGTCGTCCCTCAATCACTTCTCTTTTCTTATCTATGATACGAAGACAGTTCTGATAAACCGTTGCATTACTGTACAGAATCTGGTTTAAAAACCTCATCTTCTTATTGGTGTTGACATCCTTTATCTTTCTGTCGATAAACGGCTTAAGCACCAATGATTCCTCAAGAGATACGGTTATTGTTGCCGTATCAGAAATGATAATGGCAAGCGGCATTGTTGTATACGCATCATTATCATGACGAACCTCTCTTACAGGCTCATCCACAATCACCAAAGTATAATCATCATTGTACTCTATTCGTGAAGACTCCTCGTCATCGAGAGAAGCTTTCACGTCCTCGGGGTCAATATGCAGTCTTTCGGAAATTATTTTTATCTCATCATTTGTCGGATCAACCATGTTAATCCATACATTCTCATCGTTCGGTTCAGCTTTTGTAATCAGTCCGTTAACCGACTTATAGTATCTAATCATAGATAATTCCTCCATTCTGCATTATTGTTATTAACCTCTTATTAAGTTATTTAGAAAAAAAGAGCCTTAGCTAGGCTCTATTTTCCGCAACAGAATTTATACTTCTTACCGCTTCCGCATGGGCATGGATCGTTTCTTCCAACCTTCTTGGTTGCATTAACTACAGTATTAGACTTTTTCTGCTCAAGATAAAGTGCCTTCTGCTCTTCCTCTGTAAAGATATCGTTCCACTGAGGAAGTCCGTATAACCAGTCAGCCTTAGCATCAACCATGTTCTTGTATAAAAGTGCCTTGTCAAATCCAAGATTAACCTGAGTAGTCTCAGTCATCTCTTCTATAGGATTAGGATTCTTAAGACTGTCATTAATTCCATCAAGGAATCCTACAAATGTTCTTAAATCTGTATCATATTTTTTAGCAAGTTCTTCAACTGTACCGGTTACAACTTCATCCGGATTAGCAAGAAGCTGTTCGTAAATTCCCTTTTCTACGCTAAAATAATTAGCCCAGAATAACTGCCCTTCCTTCTGTCTTTCGTCCTTTGAATAGGCAAATTTTCTCCAATCCTCTAATAAGCTCATCTTTATATCCTTCCTTAAAGTTAGTTTTCTTTATCGTAGTAGTCTTAATTCCTGTCAAAAAAGACCCACAACACTATACCATATTGACAAAAAAAAATCAATATCTGTAGTTACACACAAGGAAATTTTCCGCCGTGATTTTCAAATAATTTATGTACCTTTTCAATATCTTCATCAGATACTTTAAAATACTTATCTTTTTCTTTCCAATATATTATCCCGCAGGTATCACGCGCAATACAGAATGTTTTGTCATTATCTATTACAATTGATATATCCTGTGAAAAACCACAAGACGGGTTATCAGAATATAAAAAGTTATTTTCAAATATATCCGTGATTGTTTCTGTCTCTTCTTTAGTGAGACTTTCGTCTACCAAAACCGAATCATAATCATAATTAATCTCCGCCTTGTTCACATCACCTAATTTTACCCTCCTGCCTATTACAAAAAACAGCGCTACTGCAACTGCAATACACACTACAGTCGCTGATAAAACCACAACTTTTTTATTCATTTTCAAAAACTCCTTTTATCTTTTCAATGAAGAATAATTATACGCATCAACTTATACTTGTCAATAAATTTTCCTATCACACACTTGCACATATTCCCAAAAAGGTATATAAATATTTTATTAAAAATGAATTGGAGATTACCATGAAAAAATTCAGACAGATAGCAGCAATTGTTCTAATAGCATTTCTCATAATACTTTACCTGTCAACTTTAATAACAGGTATTTTTGCAACCGAAGCATCTAACAAACTTTTTATGTTTTCAATTGTGATGACATTCTTTGTTCCCGTTGTGATGTATATTCTCAACATGTTTGCAAAACTTTTTAAAAACAGTGATGCAACAGTCACCGATGAAACCGATGAAAATGATACTAAAGATAGTAACGATAATAATTAATAAAAAACAAAAACCGGAGAATCATAGTCCATCTATGATTCCCCGGCTTTATTTTTTATTTGCCGTAAATATTCATCTGTAACTGCCTCATGACCAAGTTTCCCCGGATTATAAAACTTAACACCTTTAAGTTCATCAGGAAGGTATTGCTGTTCACAATAGTGATTCTCATAATTGTGTGAATACATATAGCCTTGTCCATGCCCGAGCTTTCCGGCACTTTTATAATGCGCATCCATAAGGTGTGGTGGAATAGGTGCACTCTTATGAGTCTTCACATATTCAAGTGCATCGTCAATGGCACATATGGCTGAATTACTCTTAGGAGCACATGCAACATATGTAGCTGCCTGCGCCAGCACAATCCGTGCTTCCGGCATTCCGAGTCTCTCAACAGCCAAAGCCGCATTAGTTGCTACAACAAGTGCATTAGGATCTGCATTTGAGACATCTTCACTTGCACAAATCATTATTCTTCGTGCTATAAATTTTATATCTTCACCTGCATATAACATTCTTGCAAGATAGTATACAGCCGCATCAGGATCTGAACCTCTCATACTTTTTATAAATGCAGATATCGTATCATAATGATTGTCCCCTTGTTTGTCATATTTTATAACTCTCTTCTGAATACATTCCGAAGCGACTTCAAGATTAATATGTATAAGCCCATCCTCACTACGTCCGGTCGTGATCACGCCCAGTTCAATAGCATTAAGGGCTGTTCTTGCGTCTCCGTTACTCATATCTGCAAGGAATTCAAGCGCATCGTCGTCAATGACCGCCTTATACGCCCCAAGTCCTCTTTCCTCATCCTCAAGTGCCCTCATGATTATCTTTTTGATATCAGAAGCACTAAGTTCTTTTAACTGAAAAATCGCCGACCTTGATATTAAAGCGGGGTTAACTTCAAAAAACGGATTTTCTGTTGTTGCACCTATCAGAATGATTGTTCCGTCTTCAACAAAAGGAAGCAGGTAATCCTGCTGTCCTTTATTAAATCTGTGTATCTCGTCGATAAAAAGAATTGTCTTTTTACCAAACATACCTATGTTCTCTTTTGCCTTACTTACTACCTCCTCCATGTCCTTCTTGCCGGCAATGGTGGCGTTAATCTGACAAAAGAGTGAGCTTGTTGTGCCTGCAATGACCTTTGCAAGTGTGGTCTTGCCTGTTCCCGGCGGACCGTAAAAGATTACCGAGCTTAATCTGTCAGCTTTGATTGCTCTGTACAACAGCTTGTCTTTGCCAAGAATATGTTCCTGCCCTACCACCTCATCAATGGTTCTTGGTCTTATTCTTGATGCCAACGGACTTTCATTTTCCTTATTTTTTTCACTCATGTAATCAAACAGATTCATTGATTCCATAAATGTATCTCCTTCCAAAGATCTTTTTAACTTTTTCTTAAATTATCTCTCGTAATACCCGCCAAGAACTTTTCCGACCTTGTCATGTATCACTATATCCGCATTTTTATCCATTTGTGTGGCATCCCTGTTAATAAGCACAAGATTATTGCCGTTAAAATATCTTATCATCCCCGCAGCCGGATATACTGTAAGGGAAGTTCCCGCAATAATCATTGTATCAGCTCTTGAGATTGCATCTATTGCTCCTGATACTACATCATCGTCAAGGCCCTCTTCATAAAGGACTACGTCCGGTTTGATAATTCCACCACATTCACACATTGGAACACCTTCACTTTTCGCAATATAGTCAACATCAAAAAACTTGCGGCATCTCATGCAGTTATTGCGAAGCACCGAACCGTGAAGCTCAAAAACTTTTTTACTGCCTGCTGCCTGATGCAGTCCATCGATATTCTGTGTTACCACGCCAATAAGTTTACCTTCCTGTTCAAGTTTTGCAAGAGCCTTGTGGGCCTTGTTAGGCTCAACACCCTCGCATAAAAGCTTGTCCTTATAAAAATCAAAAAATTCTTTTGTTTTTCTCATGAAAAATGTGTGTGAAAGAATAGTCTCAGGCGGATAATCGTATTTTTGATTATACAGTCCGTCAACACTTCTAAAGTCAGGAATACCGCTCTCCGTAGACACTCCCGCACCCCCAAAGAAAACTATTTTCTGACTTGCATCAATCACATCATACAATCTTTTTATCTCATTTTCATAATCATGTTCACCCATAACACAAAACCTCCTTAAAACATTTGTATTCATTATACCCCTTTCCCTTACTTATTCCAAATTATTTTAAAACTGTTTAAACAACATGAAAAAAACATTTAAAACATAAAAAAAGCAGATATTACTATTGAATAATTATGCAATGCGTACTATAATTGTAGTACATCAGCGTTTTGAGAAGAAATGGGGTATTTTATTGAATCCGCAGGATTTTATACTTTATAAACTATCACACTATGACACATCTTATGAATATGATTTGTCAATGTATGATCATCTCCCATACAAAAGGGACAGCGAACAATGTAACCGTGATACTGTAAGACTTGTTTCAGGTAACGTATACAGAAGGTCGAATTATAATTTTGTTAATGCAAAGCCTTATGTCTACACGGCACCTGATATGGTTTTTCCTACTGTCACTGCTACAGTTGATATCCCAGCCGAAACCGAGGAAATATACGCTGACACTGATGAGAACAACATCGCATCTTAAGATTTAAAGAAATGAGGTAAACTTATGAAGCTCTGGGGCGGACGTTTTACTAAACAGACAGACCAACTTGCACATAATTTCAACGCATCGATTTCTTTTGACCGTAAGTTTTACAAAGAAGATATCGAGGGAAGCATAGCACATGTTACTATGCTCGCTGCGCAGGGAATACTTACAGACAACGAAAAAAATCAGATTATTGATGGGCTTAACGGAATCAGAAAAGATATTGATGACGGCAAGCTCATTATTGATGATGAGCACGAAGATATTCACAGCTTTGTGGAAGCTCATCTTACAAGCCGCATCGGCGATGCCGGTAAAAAGCTTCACACAGGACGTAGCCGTAACGATCAGGTTGCTCTTGATATGAAGCTTTTCACAAGAAATGAAATCAAAGAATTAGACAGTCTGCTTAAAGAGCTGTTAGTTGAACTTGACGTTATTATGGAGAACAATACGGACACATTTATGCCGGGATTCACACACCTTCAGAAAGCTCAGCCAATTACTTTAGCTCATCATATGGGTGCTTATTTTGAAATGTTCAAACGTGACAGAAGCCGTCTTCATGATATATATGAGCGCATGAACTACTGTCCTCTCGGCTCCGGTGCACTTGCCGGAACAACTTATCCACTTGACAGAGAGTACACCGCAAAGCTTCTTAACTTCAAAGGTGCTACTCTTAACAGCATGGATTCAGTTGCCGACAGAGATTATCTTATTGAGCTTTTAAGCGCATGCTCAACAATTATGATGCACCTTAGCCGTTTTTGCGAGGAGATTATAATCTGGAATTCAAATGAATACAGATTTGTTGAGATAGATGATTCATATTCAACAGGAAGCTCTATCATGCCTCAGAAGAAAAATCCTGACATAGCAGAGCTTATCCGTGGTAAGACAGGTCGTGTATACGGTGCTCTTATGTCTCTTCTTACAACAATGAAAGGAATTCCTCTTGCATACAACAAGGATATGCAGGAAGACAAGGAATTGTCTTTTGATGCAATGGATACAACAAAGGGCTGCATCAAGCTTTTCACAGGCATGATTTCATCCATGACATTTAACAAAGCTGTTATGGAAAACAGTGCAAAGAACGGATTTACAAATGCAACAGACGCTGCAGATTATCTTGTAAACCATGGTGTTCCATTTAGAGACGCACACGGAATTGTAGGCCAGCTTGTTCTTTACTGTATAGACAAAAATATTTCTCTTGATGAAATGAGCCTTGATGAATACAAAAAGATTTCCGATGTATTTGAAGAAGACATCTATGATGCAATAAGCATCAAGACATGTGTTGAAAAGAGAAACACTATCGGAGCTCCTGGAGTTGAAGCAATGAAAGCAGTTATTGCAAATAACAAAGAATATCTTAAGAACAATTAATTAAATTGATTTTTAAAAGGATGCCACATAATTTAATGTGACATCCTTTTTTCTTACCTAATCTTAAATTGTGTATCCCTCATTTTCAAGATACTTTTTTAATTTTTGTCTGGTTCTTGACAGAATACTTTTTGCCGTACCTTCTTTGACACTGCAATATTTACTCGAATCTTTTAGCGAATCCAGATAGAAATACCTGCATATGAACAGATTTCTCTCCACCTCTGAAAGTTCTCTCAAAAAAGCATTAATCGTTCTCGTAAGCTGCTTTACCTCATATTCCTCCTCCGGAATACTCCCTGAAGGAATACATTCGCTAAGTTCATCTATAGATATGGCATATTCACCAGCCTGTCTCTTTAAGCTCCTTCTCTTTCTGAAAATATCTATCGAAATACGTCTTGTAATCTTTCCAAGAAATGTACCAAGAACCGTCGGCCTGTGTGGTGGCATGGCATTCCACGCAGCAAAATATGTATCATTTACGCCTTCATTACTGTCTTCAATATTTGCAAGTATATTATATGCTATTTTAAACAGGTACTTTTCGTACTTGTTCTTCGTCTCAGTTATGGCAGTCTCATTTCTGTCAAAATACAAATTAACTATATGTTCATCAGAACAAAACAAACTTCCCTTCCTCCTTATAGTATTATCTTTAGTTAAACATATATTATATAATACACTATATTAGAAAGTTTTGTAAAGAAAAAAGGGAATCGAAATAGATCCAATTCCCTTTTGTTGGCATTTGCATATTTTCTACACTTCAAAAATCATATCGCCGTATGATGGTACAGGCCATGCTTCCTTATCGATAAGCACTTCAAGTTCATCAATAGGTTTTCTTAAATTCTCCATAGCTGTTGAAATATCATCCTTGAAGAATTCAGCCTGCTCCTTAACATCTTTCATCTTACTTCCGATTGCATCTGCTTCTTTAAGTTTATAAAGAGCACTCTGTGCCTGTGCAAGAAGTGATGAAATCTTTGTAAGAATATCCGTCTGAACAGATATATCAGCCTGTGGGCATGCTGCTTTTACTGAGTTAATTGAATCAGCAAGCATCTTTGTGTACTTAATTACAGCAGGTATGTACTTCTTAGAAGCCATATCTATCATTGTCTTTGCCTCTATATTAAGTGCTTTTGCATACATCTCGTAATTAATCTCAACACGAGACTCAAGCTCAACCTTGTTAAATACACCAAGTCTTTCAAACATCTCTACTGACTTTTCACTTACAAGTGAAGGAATGGCATCTACCATAGACTTGCAGTTAGGAAGTCCTCTTCTTTCTGCCTCTTCAATCCACTCATCTGAGTATCCGTCACCGTTAAAGATTACTCTCTGATGCTCCTTAACAGTCTTGATAACAAGATCTGTTACTGCCTGGTTGAAGTTCTCTTTCGGAACATCCTTAAGTTCCTCATAGAACTGTGAAAATACATCTGCAACAATTGTGTTAAGAATGGTATTTGCACCTGCAATTGACATCGAAGACGCAACCATTCTGAATTCAAATTTATTACCTGTAAATGCAAATGGTGATGTTCTGTTTCTGTCTGTTGCATCAAGTCTGAAGTTAGGAAGAGTATTAACACCTACATTAAGTCTTCCCCCCTTCTTAATTGATGTTGCTGTTCCTTTTTCAAGAAGCTGTGCAAGAATATCTTCTAACTGCTCACCAAGGAATATCGAAATGATTGCAGGTGGTGCTTCATTTGCCCCAAGTCTGTGATCATTACCAGGGTTTGATGCAGAAAGTCTTAAAAGAACCGCATTCTCATCAACAGCCTTAATTACAGCTGCAAGTGTAAGTAAGAACAGATAGTTCTCATGAGGATTCTTGCCAGGATCCAAAAGATTAATACCTGTGTTTGTTACAAGTGACCAGTTGTCATGCTTTCCTGAACCGTTAACACCTGCAAATGGCTTTTCATGTAAGAGACACTCAAGTCCGTGTCTCTTAGCAACCTTCTTCATAATCTCCATTGTCAGCTGATTATGATCTGTTGCAATATTAGCAGATGAATAAATAGGTGCCATCTCATGCTGTGCAGGAGCTACTTCATTATGCTGTGTCTTTGCCAATATTCCGACTTTCCAGAGCTCAACATTAAGTTCCTTCATAAAAGAAGCAATCTTTTCTTTGATGGTTCCAAAATAGTGATCGTCTAATTCCTGTCCCTTTGGAGGCATAGCACCAAAAAGTGTACGTCCTGTATATATAAGATCTTCTCTTTGCAAATATTTATCTCTGTCGATAAGGAAATATTCCTGCTCCGGTCCAACAGAACATGATACTGTCTGAACTTCTTCTAAATCAGGGAAGAGATTAACAATCTTAACTGCTTCCTTGCTTACAGCTTCCATTGAACGAAGCAATGGTGTCTTCTTATCAAGTGCTTCTCCTGTATATGAGCAGAACGCTGTTGGTATACAAAGGATAACGCCTGCGGCATCCTCTTTTAAGAATGCAGGTGAAGTACAATCCCATGCCGTATATCCTCTTGCTTCAAATGTTGCTCTAAGTCCACCTGAAGGGAACGATGAAGCATCAGGCTCACCTTTAACCAATTCCTTGCCTGAAAATTCAAGCATAACTTTTCCGCCCGCTACAGGATTAATGAAAGCATCATGCTTTTCAGCAGTTATTCCTGTCATCGGCTGGAACCAATGTGTATAATGTGTAGCACCTCTCTCCAATGCCCATTCCTTCATTGCGTGTGCAACTACTCCGGCAATGCTTGGATCAAGATCCTCTCCGTTTTCAATAGTTTTGAGTAACTGTTCATAAACTTTCTTTGGAAGACGCTCACGCATAACTGTCTCGTTAAACACGTCTTTTGCAAATACTTCTTCTACAATATTCTTTTCCATCGCGGTACATCCTTCCTATGGTCATTCAAATCACACTCATATGCTAGCATACCCCAAATTCACGCGAATAGCAATTATTATTTCATTTACACACTAAAAAAAGGTGTTCTGCTTATCCGCAAACACCTTTTTTCTATAATTTAACTGCTCTTTTTTACTGTTTCAGTAACAAGATTTACATCAAGCTGATTATAAGGAATTGTAATATTGTGCTCATCAAATGTATTCTTAATGCTTTCAAGCAGTGCCCATCTTGTAGGCCAGTAAGTTTCAGTTTGCACCCATGCTCTTACACCGATGGAAATATGACTATCCTCAAATGCATTTACAAATACCTGTGGTGCATACTCCACTGAATCTTTAATTATATTCTCCTGCTTCTCAATCGTATCCATAAGAACATCTTTTACTTCTTTAAGATTCTCACTGTACGATACGGGGATATTGAGAATTATCCTTCTAAAAGCCATTGCCGTAAAGTTCTCAATATTGGCATTTGACAGTGCACCGTTAGGTATTACAACCGTTCTGTTATCAATCGTTGTTATCTTTGTATAGAAAATGTCTATTCCCGTTACAGTTCCTTCCGCACCGCTTGTCGAAATGTAATCGCCAATCTTAAACGGTTTCATAATAAGAATAAGAATACCGCCTGCAAAGTTAGAAAGTGACCCCTGAAGTGCAAGACCCGCCGCAAGACCTGCCGAACCTACAAGTGCTACAAGCGACGATGTATCTATACCAAGGTATCCGACTATGGCAATTATAATCACAAGGCTGAATAATACATCACACAGCTTCACCACAAAGTGAACAACACTTACTTCTATAGAAGATTTCGACAATGCCTTATCAATTAATCTGATAACTACCTTTTTTATCTTCTTTGCGACAAAATATACTATAAGGACAAAAACTATCTTGAGCATGATTGAAATACCCTGCTCAAGAATAAATTGTTTTACATTGTCCAGTACAGTATTAACTTCTGATGTCGTCTTATCTATGGTTCCTTCAATCTGTGACTGCTGTTTTGAAATCTCGTCACTGATTTCGTCTGCCATACAAACCTGCATCAATCTGTTTAAATCCATACTTATCACCATTAAGCCTTTTTAGTTGTTTTTACAGGCTCATTTTTTACTTCTTTCTTAATTTCTTTCTTTTTATCTTCCGCTTTTTTAACTTCCGCTGCACTCTTAACTTCCGCTGCTTTTGCAGTTTCAGTCTTTACTTCTTTTTTTGTTTCCGGCTTATTAACAGTTGCTTTTTTTACTGATTCTTTCTTAACAGTTTCTTTCTTTACTGCAGCTTTTTTTGCCGGTTCTTTCTTAACAGTCTCTTTCTTAGCTGCCTCTTTCTTGGCTGTCTCTTTCTTCACTGCTTCTTTCTTTACTGTAGTCTTTGCGGCTATTGCCTTCGCCACTGTCTTTTGTTCTGATTTTTCTTCCTCTTCTTCCTTCTTAGAAGGCTCTATAGGTGAACAGTTAAACACTGTAACACCAAGTGGAGGAACTGTTACATTGATACAGAACTCTCTTCCGTCAACCTCGCTCTTTCTTGCATTTTTAATCTTTGCATTAACGTTGCCGGCACCGCCGTAAATAACATCATCACTGTTAAATATCTCTTTGTAACGTGCCTTATACGGAACTCCCATAAGGTAATTCTCATATACAACAGGCGTAAAGTTACATACTACAAGCAAAGCTTCTTTCTTGTCATCTGTTTTTCTCACAAACGATATAACGCTTCTGTCTGCATCCATATCATTTATCCATTCAAAACCATCTGAATCATAATCTAATTTATGAAGTGCAGGCTGGTTTTTGTAAAGCTCATTAAGCTTCTTAACCATGGTATTAATCTGAATATGATTATCATAGTTAAGGCAGTTCCAGTCTATTGCAGTGTCAGGATTCCACTCATTATACTGTCCCATATCCTGTCCCATAAATATAAGCTTCTTGCCCGGATGAACGGTGCTGTAGGCAAGTGCAGCTTTAAAGTTAGAGAATTTCTGATAATACTCTCCCGGCATTCTGCTGATAAGGGATGTATTGCCTCCCGATACCAATGAATGATCAAGGCTTAACATAAACTTCTCACTGTAGGCATATACCATTCCAAATGTAAGCTGATTATGTCTTCCCTTTCTGAAAAGCGGATCACACTCAAGATATTCTTTCATATCTGAGCCAAAATCAGTATTAACTTTATAAGTAAATCCTAAGCCGCCGTCATCAACAGGAGTAGTCATATCATCAAACTTCACTTCGTCGTTAGCAATTATCATAACCTGTGGGAACTTTTTGCTCATCATGCTGTTAAGATGTTTGATAAATTCAATTCCTTCAAGATGTTCATTAGAACCATACATATTAGGAATCCACTGACCCGGTTTTCTCATGTAATCAAGATAAAGCATTGTTCCAAGTGAATTGATTCTTATTCCGTCAACATGGTACTTTTCTGCCCAGAACATCGCATTTGCTATAAGGAAATTGCTTACCTGTGGTCTTCCAAAGTTGAAAAGTCGTGTACCAAACTGTGGATGAACACCCTTCTTAGGATCCTCATGCTCATACAGACATGTGCCATCGTATTTGTACAATCCTCTATCATCTGCCGCAAATGATTCAGGTGTCCAGTCAATCAGCACTCCGATATTATTCTCATGCATATAATTGATAAAGAACATGAAATCGGTAGCCAATCCGTATCTTGATGTCGGTGCATAGTAACCTGTCACATCATAACCGGCTGACTGGTCAGACATATATTCCATAATAGGAAGAAGGAGTACATGTGTGTATCCCATTTCCTTAACATACTCTGCAAGTAAAGGTGCAATCTCTTTATAACTTAAAACCTCATTTTCTTCATTTCTCTTCCATGTTCCAAGATGTACTTCATAAATTGATGTAGGAACCGCGTCGCTGTCAGTAGCTGCAACCTTTTTGTTCCACTCTGCATCATTCCATTTGAAACTGTTAATATCAGTTACAACCGATGCATCAGCAGGAAGCTTCTCAAACTGATTAGCATACGGATCTGATTTCATAACTGTTAGATCACCACGAATCTTTAACTCATATTTATATTTTGCTCCTGCCTCAACTCCCGGAACAAATATTTCATGAATTCCACTGTCACCAAGTCTTCTCATCTGATGGATTCTTCCATCCCAGTTATTAAAATCACCGACAAGACTTACTCTCATTACATTAGGTGCCCATACCGCAAAATAAGTACCTTTAACACCATTAACAGTCATCAAATGTGAACCTAGTATATTATATACATCGTAATTGATTCCGTCATTAAAACGGCTTATCTGATCCGGTTCCATTACCGGCTCAAATGAATAAGGATCTATTATATTCTTAACAGTCTCTTTACCTTCTTCATCTACCCATTTAACCGTAAATGTATACTTTGGAATCTTTTTTCCCGGTACAAGTGCCGCAAAAAAACCTTCCTCGTCAGCAAGCTCCATATCATATTTTTTGCCTGCTATATTAACTGTTGCACTTACTGCATCAGGGCAAAAAGTATTAAACAAAATACCATCATCGGTAACATGCGCCCCAAGTATATGATGAGGGTTATCATGTTCTGAATACACAATCGCCTCAATCTCTGCCCAATCACATAAATCATAAAGTTTCTCGTCCACTACTCATTCCATCCTTTCAATTGAATTATATAGCAATTAGTTATCTAATTCGTGAATAAAAAGCCCACTCCTAAGCTTTGGTTCAAACCATGTTGATTTTGGTGGCATAAGCATACCGGCATCTGCCACTTCAAACAACTCATTTATCGATGTAGGATACATCGAAAATGATACCTTCATATCCGAATCAGCCCTTCTCTTTAACTCCTCCATTCCTCTTATTCCTCCCACAAAATCAATACGTGAGTCAGTTCTTGGATCTTTTATTCCAAGGACAGGATACAGCAGATAATCCTGAAGCAAAGAAACATCCAATGCTTTTACAGGGTCGGACATATCAGCCACACCTTCCTTAATAACAAGTTTGTACCATTCTTTGTCAAGATACATTCCAAACTCTCCTTTTTTAACAGGAGAATATGGATTATCGCCATTACCAGACACCTCAAAATTCTCACTTATACGTGAAATAAATTCCCTAGAATCCATTCCGTTAAGGTCAGCCACTGTTCTGTTATAATCCATAATCATCAACTGATCATCCGGGAATAAAACCGACATAAAATAATTAAACTCTTCGTTGCCGGTGTAATCTTTCTTCAATTCTCTTCGCTTAAGTCCAACCTTAACAGCCGATGCTGCCCTGTGATGACCGTCAGCAATATATATCTCCCCAATGGATGCAAATGCATTTTCAATTGTATCAATATCTGCAGTTGCGACTATATCCCAAACAGTATGTCTTATACCGTCTTCGGACTCAAAATCATATATAGGTTCTTTTGTTACAATTCTACTCACAGTTTCATTAATCACTTCATTACTTCTGTAAGCTAAAAAAATCGGTCCTGTCTGTGCATTACATGTATCTACATGTCTGATACGGTCAAGTTCTTTTTCTTCCCTTGTATTCTCGTGTTTTTTAATTACATTGTTAAGATAATCATCAATAGAAGCAAGTGCCGTAATTCCTGTCTGTGAACGACCATTCATAATAAGACGGTAAACATAATATTTTTTCTCATTGTCCCTTATAAAATGTCCTTTATCAATCATATCATAAAGAAGGTCATGAGCTTTTTTATAAACCTTCTCATCATATATGTCCACACTCTCGTCAAACTGTGTCTCTGCTCTGTCAATATTCAAAAAAGACAGAGGATTATCTCTTACCACCATCCTCGCCTCTTTACTTGAATAAACATCATAAGGTAGCGCTGCAATGCAGTCCGCCTCGTCCTTCCTCGGTCTTATACATTTAAAAGGTAATATGGTTGCCATCCTAAATAATCCTCCAAAAATAATTAATGCGTAAATTTTCCATGCTTAGAGCATTCTATATCAATATCGATTCCACCATCATCTTTCTGTGTAACCTCAATCGAATATGTTCCGCCCGATGGGCACTTTGTACCATCATAAAGTTCAACATTTTCCAGATCAGTAATTGTACCATAATTGGTGTATGCCTCTCTCTTATCTGTGTACTCCAATGTGATTGCCTCTTCGATCAGACCCATATTGTGTCTGCAGGTGTTAGCTCTCGATTTTTCAATGTACTTGATAAGCTGCGGTGCAAGCGCTGCAGCAAGAATTGCCATAATTGCAACAACGATTATAAGCTCAATCAATGAAAAACCAGCATTGTTAAGCCTTCTTTTCTTCTTCTCTTCCTCTTCCATGTTTTCCTCTCTCTCCCATACTTCGTATGATAATAAATCTCTCCACTTTGTAAATAAATCTCTCCACTTTGTAAATAAATCTCCCCTCATTATTATACCACGAAAGTAATAAACAAGTAAATAAAAAAAGAGAACCCGATTATACAGGTTCTCTATATTTATTTATCATTATAAAGCAAATTATTTTACAACTCTGACCTTAAGTATTCCATCAATAGCTGAAAGCTTAGATACAGTGTCAGCAGGTGCAGGCTTACTTAAATCAAGAAGTGTATATGCATAATCACCTTTTGACTTACTTGTCATTGTGTCAATGTTAATATCATTGTCAGCAAAAAGCTGTGTACACTGGCTGATCATGTTAGGAATATTCTTGTGGCAGATTGCGATTCTTCCTGCAGATTCACAGATTCCAGCGTTACATGCAGGATAGTTAACTGAGTTCTTGATATTTCCGTTATCAACGAAATCAATAATCTCTTTAACAGCTATTACAGCACAGTTATCTTCTGACTCCTGTGTAGATGCTCCAAGGTGTGGAACACATACAATACCGTCAACACCTGCAATCTTTGTGTTAGGAAGGTCTGTCATGTACTTCTTAACCTTACCGCTTCCAACTGCCTCGATAATGTCATCACTATTAACAAGCTCGCCTCTTGCAAAGTTAAGAATGATAACTCCATCCTTCATCATTGCAATAGTATCTTTGTTAATCATATCTCTTGTATCATCAACAAGTGGGGTATGAACTGTTATATAATCACACTCTTTGAAAATCTCTTCTCTTGTCTTAACGTGCTTTACGCTTCTTGAAAGATTCCAAGCTGAATCTACTGAAATGAATGGATCGCATCCATATACTTCCATTCCAAGATGTGTTGCTGCATTAGCAACTAATACACCGATTGCTCCAAGACCGATAACACCAAGCTTCTTTCCTGCAATCTCTGTACCTGCATACGCCTTTTTAGCCTTCTCAACTGTCTTTGCAAGGTTCTCATCATCCTTGTTGGCATTAACCCAGTTAATACCGCCTACAACATCTCTTGATGCAAGAATAAGTGATGCAATAACAAGCTCCTTAACACCGTTAGCGTTAGCTCCAGGTGTGTTAAATACTACGATACCTTTATCTGCACATTTATCAAGTGGGATGTTGTTAACACCGGCACCTGCTCTTGCGATACCGATAAGATTATCTGAAAGTTCCATATCATGCATTGCAGCACTTCTTACAAGTGCAACATCTGCCTGTGCAAAATCATCTGTCTGCTCATATCCTGCAGGGAATAAATCAAGTCCACATGCAGCAATAGGATTTAAACAATTATACTTAGCCATTATAATAATTCCTCCTGATTACTTAAGATTCTCAGCTTCGAATTTCTTCATGAAATCAACAAGTGCAACAACACCCTCAACCGGCATTGCATTGTAGATACTTGCTCTCATACCACCAACGCTTCTGTGGCCTTTAAGGTTAACGAATCCTGCCTTCTTAGCCTCAGCTACGAACTTAGCGTCCATATCAGCATCACCTGTTACAAATGGTACATTCATTAAAGAACGATCCTTCTTCTCAACTGTTCCCTTAAAGAGCTTGCTCTCATCAAGGAAATCATAAAGAATCTTTGCTTTCTTCTCGTTGATCTCTTTGATTTTCTCAAGTCCGCCCATCTTCTTTAACCACTTAAATACCTTACCGCAGATGTAGATACCATATGCAGGTGGAGTATTGTAAAGTGAATCTGCATCAGCATGAATCTTGTACTGAAGCATTGTAGGTGTTCCAGGCATTACGTCCTCTGTAATAAGGTCTTCTCTGATGATAACAATTACAACACCTGCAGGTCCGATGTTCTTCTGAACACCACCGTAGATTACACCATACTTAGTAACATCTACAGGTTCTGAAAGGAAGCATGAAGAAACATCTGCAACCAATGTCTTACCCTTTGTATTAGGGAGCTCCTTAAATTTTGTTCCGTAGATAGTATTGTTCTCGCAAATATATACATAATCAGCATTATCATCTATAGGAAGATCTGAACAATCAGGGATATATGAAAATGTCTTATCTTCTGATGAAGCAATCTTATTAGCCTTTCCATATTTAGAAGCTTCCTGCCATGCCTTCTTAGCCCACTGTCCTGTTACGATGTAATCAGCAACACCGTTCTTCATAAGGTTCATAGGAATCATAGCAAACTGCTGTGAAGCTCCACCCTGTAAGAATAATACCTTATAGTTATCAGGTATATTCATAAGGTCTCTTAAATCCTTTTCAGCTGTCTTGATGATATCATCATATTCCTTTGAACGATGACTCATCTCCATTACTGACATTCCTGATCCATTATAGTCAAGCATCTCGTCTGCTGCTTCTTTAAGTACTTCTTCCGGTAATACAGCAGGTCCTGCTGAGAAATTATAAACTCTGCTCATTTTAAATCCTCCTTAGATTAAACTGTTATTATCTAAACATAATACATGATGTGTTATTTATTTAACAAACTCATTTGTCTTTAAATGAACACATCATGTCGATTATATTACTTCAATTTTATATTGTCAACCAAGTTTCTCTTTTGCATCTTTTTCGTCAAATGCATCAGCTATTGCACTACCCGGTGCAACCATTGGCCAAACCTTATCATCTGAATTGATTCTGCATTCAATTACAACAGGAATGTTAAGGCTTATTGCCTCTCTTATTGTAGGCTCAACTTCCTCAGGCTTTGTAATAACATATGCCTTTGCACCCATTCCCTGTGCAACCATTGCAAAATCAACCTGATCGTTAAGTGTTGTAAATGAATATCTCTGTCCATAGAATAAATCCTGCCACTGACGAACCATACCAAGTACATGATTATTCATGATTATCTCAATTACAGGTATGTTGTATCTTGTTGCTGTGGCAATCTCGTTCATGTTCATTCTAAAGCATCCGTCTCCGGCAATGTTAACACATACTTTATCCGGATTAGCTACCTTTGCTCCGATACATGCTCCAAGTCCGTATCCCATAGTACCAAGACCACCCGATGTAAGAAGTTTTCTAGGTTTCTTATACTTATAGAACTGTGCCGCCCACATCTGATGCTGTCCTACTTCTGTAGTAATAATGTCATCCTCGCTAAGGATTTCATTAAGTTTTTCCATAACGAACGGACCTGTAAGTTCATTCTTATTGTATGTAAGAGGCATTGACTCTCTCATTGCAAATACTTCATTTTTCCATTCTGTATGATCGCCTGCTTCAATCTTCTCATTAAGTACTTTAAGAACTTCTTTGATATCACCTATGACACTTGCATCAACGATGATGTTCTTATTAATCTCAGCCGGATCAACATCAATCTGAAGAATCTTCGCATTAGTTGCAAACTTCTTAGCATTACCTGTAATTCTGTCAGAAAATCTTGAACCTACTACGATAAGAAGGTCACATTTGCTTACTGAGAAATTAGCTGTCTTGGTTCCATGCATTCCAAGCATTCCGATGTAAAGATCTTCATCACCTGAAAATGCTCCTTTTCCCATAAGCGTGTCACATACAGGTGCATCTACCTTGTATGCAAATTCTTTAAGTTCATCACTTGCATTTGAAAGGACTGCTCCTCCACCGACAAAAATAATAGGTTTCTTAGCTTTTGAAATAAGCTTAACAGCCTTCTTAACATCTTCTGATTTAATTGTATCAGTAACTGGTTTAACCTCATTAGGAACAACAGGTGTGTATTCAATCTTGTTGTTAGGTTCTGTTGCATTCTTTGTAATGTCAACAAGTACAGGACCCGGTCTTCCGCTCTTTGCAATTTCAAATGCTCTTCTGATAACAGGTGCAAGATCCTCAACATTTTTAACAATGAAATTATGCTTTGTTATAGGCATTGTAACACCCTTGATATCAATCTCCTGAAAACTGTCTTTACCAAGAAGTGCTTCACCGACGTTACCTGTAAATGCAACCATTGGGATTGAATCCATAAATGCTGTAGCGATACCTGTTACAAGATTGGTAGCTCCCGGTCCGCTTGTCGCAAGACATACACCAACTTTACCTGTTGATCTTGCATATCCGTCTGCGGCATGAGATGCACCCTGCTCATGAGATGTAAGGATGTGTCTTATCTCATTGCTGTGCTTGTATATCTCATCATAAAGATTAAGTATTGCACCTCCCGGATAACCGAAAATCGTATCAACACCCTGTTCTTTTAAACATTCAATAAATATCTGTGAACCTGAAAGTTTCATGTTTGTAATCTCCATTCGTCCTTATATTTGAAAGTTTATTTATTAATCTTAAGTATTGCACCTTCATTTGCTGATGTAACCATTGATGCATAACGTGCAAGATATCCTGTTGTAACCTTTGGCTGTCTTGGCTTCCAGTTAGCTTTTCTTTGTGCAAGCACTTCATCTGTAACATCAACATTGATTGTATTTGCATCTATATCAATCTTAATAATATCGCCTTCTTCAATAAGAGCAATTGGTCCGCCTACTGCTGCTTCCGGAGAAACATGTCCGATTGAAGCACCTCTTGAAGCTCCTGAGAAACGTCCGTCTGTAATAAGAGCAACTGTAGAACCAAGTCCCATTCCTGCAATTGCAGATGTAGGATTTAACATCTCTCTCATACCAGGGCCGCCTTTTGGTCCTTCGTATCTGATAACAACAACATCACCGGCAACGATTTTTCCACCCTTGATTGCTGCAATTGCATCTTCTTCACAGTCAAATACTCTTGCAGGACCTTCATGCTTTAACATCTCAGGTACAACTGCCGAACGCTTAACTACACATGAGTCAGGTGCAATGTTACCCTTAAGAACTGCGATTCCTCCTGTTTCACTGAATGGATTCTCAATTGGTCTGATAACATCTGTATTCTTATTAACAGCATTTTCAATATTCTCACCAACAGTTTTACCTGTTGCAGTGATAAGGTCTAAGTTAAGAAGTCCCTTCTTGCTAAGTTCCTTCATTACCGCATAGATACCGCCGGCTTCATTAAGCTCTTCCATGTATGTGTGACCTGCAGGTGCAAGGTGACAAAGGTTAGGTGTCTTCTTTGAAATGTTGTTAGCAATATCAAGATTAAGATCAACTCCTGCCTCATGAGCGATTGCAGGAAGGTGAAGCATTGTATTTGTACTACATCCAAGCGCCATATCAACAGTAAGAGCATTCATAAATGCTTCCTCTGTAAGGATGTCACGTGGTCTTATATTCTTCTCAAGTAATTCCATAACCTTCATTCCGGCATGCTTAGCAAGCTGAATTCTCTGTGAATATACTGCAGGAATTGTTCCGTTGCCTCTAAGTCCCATACCGATTGCTTCTGTAAGGCAGTTCATTGAATTAGCTGTGTACATTCCTGAACATGAACCACATGTAGGACATGCATTGCACTCAAAGTCTTCTACATCTTCAAGTGTCATCTTTCCTGCTTCATATGCACCAACTGCCTCAAACATACTTGAAAGTGATGTCTTCTTACCCTTTACATGACCTGCAAGCATAGGGCCACCGCTTACAAATACGGTAGGTACGTTTACTCTTGCTGCTGCCATTAAAAGACCCGGTACATTCTTGTCACAGTTAGGTACCATAACAAGTGCATCAAATGCATGTGCTGTAGCAAGACACTCTGTAGAATCTGCTATAAGGTCTCTTGTTACAAGTGAATATTTCATTCCGATATGTCCCATCGCAATACCATCACATACTGCTATTGCAGGAACTACAACAGGTGTTCCTCCTGCCATAGCCACACCAAGCTTTACAGCCTCAACAATCTTATCAAGATTCATGTGTCCCGGAACAATCTCGTTATATGAGCTGACAATTCCGACTAATGGTCTGTCCATCTCTTCTTTTGTCATACCAAGTGCGTTAAATAATGATCTGTGTGGTGCCTGCTGCATTCCAACTCTTACTGAATCACTCTTCATTTCCATTCTCCATTCCCAAATATTTTTTAGTTAAATAATTATCTTATCTTATCATTAATTGATTTATTCTTCAATACATCAATATATCTTATATTGACTGTGCAAGAAGGTCACCCATCTTAGAGCATCCGACCTTTGTACATCCCTCTGACATAATATCAACTGTTCTGTAGTTATCCTGAAGAATCTTCTTAACTGCATTTTCAATTGCATCAGCCTCTTCATCAAGGTCAAATGAATATCTAAGCATCATTGCTGCTGAAAGAATTGTTGCAATAGGATTTGCAATATCCTGTCCTGCAATGTCAGGTGCAGAACCATGACTTGGCTCATACAAGCCAAACTTTGTATCATTTAAACTTGCAGATGAAAGCATTCCAATTGAACCAGTTACCATACTTGCTTCATCAGAAAGAATATCACCAAACATGTTCTCTGTAAGAATTACGTCAAACTGTGCAGGGTCTCTTACAAGCTGCATGGCACAGTTGTCTACAAGCATGTGCTCATATTCAACTTCAGGATAATCCTTTGCAACTTCCTCAACAATTTTTCTCCAAAGTCTTGAAGAGTCAAGTACATTGGCCTTATCAACGCTTGTTACTTTCTTTCTTCTCTTCATTGCTATATCAAATCCGCGCTTTGCGATTCTTCTGATTTCCACATCACTGTATGTAAGAGAATCATATGCGGTAGTAACTCCATCTTCTGTTACAGTCTTTCTGTCGCCGAAATAAAGACCGCCTGTAAGCTCTCTCATAATCATCATGTCAAAGCCTTTTTTTGAAATCTCTTCCTTAAGCGGACATGCTCCGACAAGCTCTTTATAAAGGTAAGCCGGACGAAGATTTGCAAAAAGGTTAAGTGATTTTCTGAGCTTTAAAAGTCCTGCTTCCGGTCTAAGATGTGGTTCAAGTTTATACCATGGGCTTGTGCTTGTGTTACCTCCGATAGATCCCATAAGTACGGCATCCTGTGCAAGTGCAGTATCAATAGCTTCCTGTGTAAGAGGCTCTCCTGTTGCATCAATTGATTCTCCACCCATGAGAATTCTTGTGTAGTTAAACTCATGATTGTATTTCTTTGCAACCGCATCAAGAACCTTTATTGCCTCATCAACTATCTCAGGACCGATTCCGTCTCCCTTAATAACACCAATATTACATTTCATTTTATTATCATCCTTTCAGATTTTTATTCTTAAATTTTCGGATATCTCCTTTAATGATTACTGAAGCTTTACTTCACCCGGCACTGTTATCTCACCGGTAATTGCACTTGCTGCAGCTGTTGCAGGTGAACCAAGGAAAATTTCAACCTTTGAGGTTCCCATTCTTCCAAGGAAGTTTCTGTTGTTAGTTGCAAGTACTCTTTCACCGTCAGTAAGAATTCCGCATGCACGTCCGCAACAAAGTCCGCACCCCGGCTGTGTAACAATTGCGCCTGCGCTTACAAGATCTTTAATGTATCCGGCATCAACGGCTTCTTTGTAAATGCTTCTGCTTGCCGGCGTAACGATAAGCTTAACATATGGTGCAACCTTTTTACCTCTTAAGATATCAGCTGTGACCTTTATATCTTCAAGTCGTCCATTAGTACATGAACCGATAAATACCTGGTCAAGCTTTGTTCCTTCAACCTCATTTACTGCTTTGATATTATCAACCTGTGAAGGACATGCAACACTTGGTACAAAGTCCTTTGCATCATATTCCATGACATGACAGTAAGTTGCATCCGCATCAGCCTTAAGCCACTCAACATCCTTCATCTCAACTTTTGAATACTCGCAGGTCTTCTCATCAGGTGCAAAAAGTGCAGCCTTTGCTCCTGCTTCAATTGCCATATTTGACATAGTCATTCTTGATGAAACGCTCATTGCATCAACTGTGCTTCCGCTAAACTCAAGAACTTTATATGTGGCTCCGTCCGAACGAAGATCTCCGATTATTCTAAGAATAATATCTTTTGACATAACATTTGCCGGCAGCTGTCCGTTTATAACAATCTTAATAGTCTCAGGTACACGCACCCACATCTGTCCTGTTCCAAGAATTGCTGCCATCTCAGTATATCCTACACCTGAAGAAAAACATCCGACACATCCGTAGGTTGTTGTATGCGAATCAGTACCAAATACTATATTACCAGGCTTTGCATATCCCATCTGAGGCATAAGCTGATGACATATACCGTCTGCTTTGTGAAAATGCTTCACTCCGTATTTTTTTACAAACTCATCACCGATTTTAAAATGTCTTACATCCTCAACGGCACTTGTCGGAACAAGATGGTCATATATAAGAACAACCTTATCTTCATCCCAAAGTTTCTTAAATCCCATTTCTTCGAATTTATCTTTAACGAAAGGAATGAAAATATCATGTATCATAACTCTGTCCACATTGACATCCACAATGTTTCCGGGAGTTACGGATTCCATTCCCGTATTTCTCATTATTATCTTTTCAATGAGTGTATGTCCCATGTCGTCCTCCTTAATCTGTAATTCCATTTCTCTTTTTCATTGCAGCAACAAGACCGCCTGCATTGATTATCTCGCAAAGATTATCCGGAAGTGCATGTATAGGATAATCCTTACCGTTGTAAGAAATCTTCTCATTTATTGTTACTTCAATATTTGCACCTTCATCATTCTTAATGTCATCATAAAGAGAATCATTTTCGATAAGAAGAAGACCGTTATTAATTGAATTTCTGAAAAATATTCTTGCAAATGATTTTGCAATTACACACTTAACATTAAGGTGCTTAATAATCTCCGGTGCCTGCTCTCTTGACGAACCGCATCCGAAATTCTTACCGGCAACAATAATATCACCGTCTTTTATCTGCCCCGCAAGTTCCGGTCTAAGTGGCGAAAAAGCATATTTTTTCATATCATCTACTGTCTTAAGTGCAAGGTATTCTGTAGGGATAATAATATCTGTATCTATATCATCACCAAGTACCCACACACGTCCGTTAAACTTATCCATAAATAACCTCCGCATTCACAATTTTACCTGCTATGGCAGATGCCGTAACAGTTGCTGCCGAACCAAGATAAATCTTTGAATTCTTGTGTCCCGCTCTTCCTTTGAAGTTTCTTGTTGCAGTCGAAATAAGTACTTCGCCTTCACCGATAACTCCCTGGCAGCTTCCCCAGCATACAGAACAGTTAGAATTCATAACCATTACTCCTGATTCAAGGAAGATATCGATAAGTCCTTCATCCAAAGCCTGAAGGAATACATTATTTGAAGCCGGTGCTATAAGGAATCTTACATCCGGGTGAACCTTTTTTCCTTTAAGAAGTTGTGCTGAAACTCTAAGGTCTTCTATACGTCCGTTGTTACATGAACCTACAAATGCCTGGTCAATCTTTACGTCTCCAACCTGACTAAGCGGTATAACATCATCAACAAAATCCGGTCTTGCTACAACAGGTTCAATCTTATCAAGATCGTACTCGTATACTTTTTCAAATACGGCGTCCTCATCACTTACAAAAAGGTCACCTGCATCTCTTCCGGCATTTTTGCAATATTCAACTACTTTCTCATCAGGCTCAACTATTCCTGTCTTAGCTCCTGCTTCAACGGCAAGATTACATAATACAAAACGGTCACTGATTGAAAGATTGTGTGCTCCTTCTCCGGCAAACTCCATAATCTTATAGTTACATCCGTTAGCACCTACATCTCCGATAATGGTAAGTATAAGGTCTCTTGGATATACACCTTCCCTTAACTTTCCTTTGAGGTTAAATCTGATTGTCTCAGGCACCATAACCCATGAGGTTCCTGTTACCATTGCATACAAAAAGTCTGTACATCCTATACCTGTTCCGAATGCACCGAGTGCACCGTATGAACATGTATGTGAATCAGCACCCATTATAAACTGTCCGGCCTTAACAAATTCCTCTACCATGATCTGATGGCAAACACCTTTTCCTTCATAGAGCTTTATGTCATTAGCCTTTGCAAAATCTCTCATTTTCTTATGAGCTGCTGCAGTCTTTGGATTCTCAGCCGGAACATTATGATCCATAATAAATACCAGCTTGTCCTTATCTGCAATCTTAGGATTCTTTAATTTGTTGTTATACATATCAATGGTAAGGTGAGTTGTTCCGTCATTACTCATAAGATAATCCACGTTCACCGTATGTATCTGTCCGGGCTTAACTTCATCAACACCTGCAGCCCTTGCTATTATCTTTTCACCAATTGTCATTGCCATAGTTATCCTCATTTCTGCGCAAATTTTCCGCTATTATTTACATTAGATAATTAGATGTTTTATTTGTCCTCGTTAAGGAATGCTATAAGACCACCTGCATTAAGAATATTTTGCATATATTCAGGTAACTTTGTGCAGTTAAAATCTCTGCCGGCAGTTTTAATTACTCCTTCATTCATATCAACATCAGCTGTATCTCCATCATTTACATAATCATATACTTCCTTTGACACAATAACAGGAAGTCCGATATTGATGGCATTTCTGTAAAATATTCTTGCAAATGATTTAGCTACAATAGCCTTGACACCAAGTGCTTTTAATACAGCAGGCGCCTGCTCTCTTGAAGAACCGCATCCGAAGTTTTCATCGGCAACTATAATATCTCCTTCTTTTACATCCTTTGCAAAATCAGTCGACAATGATTCAAATGCATGCTCTTTCATCTCATCAATGTTTGGCAAAAGCAAATACTGCGATGCTATTATCTGGTCAGTGTCCACATCACTGTTAAATTTAAATATTCTGCTCATATCGCACCTCTTTCTTTTATTACCTTTAATTATTTATTGACCTTTTTGTCCCCTCGTTCTTTATTCTCTTTTTTTCTGTTTGAAATAAAAAATACGGTAGATACAATTATTGCACAAAGTACCGGTATTCCCATCGTTAAAGCAAAATAAATTAATACTTTATCCATTCGTACTTCCTCCGTTTCATTAGTGAGTAAGTATCTCCACTCCATCCTCTGTCACTGCAAGTGTGTACTCCCACTGTGCAGAGTTCTTGTGGTCATCTGTATATATTGTCCATCCGTCATCTTCGTCCTGATATACTTCATAGGTTCCGACATTTATCATCGGTTCGATCGTAAATGTCATTCCCGGCACAATAAGCATATCCGTATTTTCAACACCTACATGACATACATAAGGTTCTTCATGAAATTCTATTCCGACGCCGTGACCGCCAATATCCCTTACAACAGAAAATCCGTTATCATGTGCGTATTTACCTATAACAGCTCCGATGTCACCAATAAATCCCCATGGTTTTACAGCAGCTACACCAAGGTCAAGACATTCCTTTGTCACACGCACAAGCTTCTCATCTTCCGGTTTTACATCTCCTATGCAGTACATTCTTGATGCATCAGCATAAAATCCGTTGTATATAGTTGTTACGTCTACATTAATTATATCTCCGGATTTAAGAATTCTGTTCGGATCCGGAATTCCGTGACAAACCACCTCATTAATAGAAGTACAGCATGACTTTGGATATCCTTCATAACCGTAAGGAGCACAAATAGCGCCATGTTCCTTAGTATATTTTACAACGATATCATCAATGTCCTGTGTCGACATTCCCTCTTGAATTGTGTCCGTAATAATATCAAGAAGCTCTGTATTAATCTTTCCAGCTTCCCTCATTCCTTCTATCTGCTGTGGCGTCTTGATGATATGATGAGGTGGAACTATATGTCCTAATCTTGCATAACTTTCAATTCTCTCATCAAAAGCCATATGACAACTCTTATATTTTTTTCCGCTCTTGCACCAGCATGCATCATTTCGTCCTAGTTTCATAAAAAGCCTCTCTTTTATACATTTTAAGTTTTTGGAATTTATACAAGACAAACTGATATGCCAAAAAAGACATATCAGTTTGCAATATTTTTCAAATGCTGACACTGCAGTCAACTTTTATTATACATTAATTTCAGCAGTAAGACCAAGAAGATCTTTGTTCTCATCAAGAACAGGCTGTATCTCATTGTTAATAAATTCTTCAACCTGCATCTTAGCACATCCTGTGTATTTTGTAGGATCCATTGAAGCCTTAAGATCCTCAAGTGACATATTGAATGCAGGATCTGCAGCTATAAGTTCAAGAAGGTTGTTATCAAGGCCGTTAACCTTTACATTCTTACCTGCTTCCATAGAAAGCTGTCTGATCTTCTCATGAAGTTCCTGACGGTCTCCACCGGCTTTAACCGCATCCATCATGATGTTCTCTGTTGCCATGAAAGGAAGTTCAGCCATAAGTCTCTTTTCAATAACCTTAGGATATACTACAAGTCCGTCTACAACGTTGAGGTAAAGATCAAGAATACCATCGATTGCAAGGAATCCTTCAGGAATAGAAAGTCTCTTGTTAGCTGAATCATCCAGAGTTCTCTCAAACCACTGTGTTGCTGTTACAAGTGCAGGATTAAGTGCATCAATCATAACATAGTTGGCAAGTGATGCAATTCTTTCACTTCTCATTGGATTTCTCTTATATGCCATAGCTGATGAACCAATCTGATTCTTTTCAAATGGTTCTTCAACTTCCTTAAGATGCTGTAAAAGTCTGATGTCGTTAGAGAACTTGTGAGCACTTGCAGCAATACCTGAAAGTACATTTAATACTCTTAAATCCATCTTTCTTGAATATGTCTGACCTGAAACAGGGAAGCACTTCTTATATCCCATCTTCTGTGCAATCTTTCTGTCAAGTTCCTTTACCTTCTCATAATCGCCGTCGAATAGTTCAAGGAAACTTGCCTGTGTACCTGTTGTTCCCTTTGAACCTAAGAGCATCATGCTGTCGATAAGATAATTAATATCATCAAGATCAAGCTTAAGTTCCATAAGCCAAAGTGTTGCTCTCTTTCCTACAGTTGTAGGCTGTGCCGGCTGGAAATGTGTAAATGCAAGTGTAGGCTGTGCTGCGTATTTTACAGCAAACTTGCTAAGCTCGTTAATAACGTTAAGAAGTTTCTTTCTTACAAGGATAAGAGCTTCTGTCATTACGATTATATCTGTGTTATCACCTACGTAGCATGATGTAGCTCCAAGATGAATAATTCCCTTTGCCTTAGGACACTGCACTCCGTATGCATAAACATGTGACATAACATCATGTCTTACAAGAGCTTCTCTTTGCTTTGCAACATCATAATTGATATCCTCTGCATTAGCTTTAAGCTCTTCAATCTGCTCATCTGTGATAGGAAGACCTAACTCCTTCTCAGATTCCGCAAGTGCAATCCAAAGTTTTCTCCATGTTCTGAATTTCTTATCAGGTGAGAAAATATACTGCATTTCTTTGCTTGCGTATCTTTCTGACAATGGACTTACATACTTATCGTTACTCATGATTTACCTCATTTCCGCGAATTATCGCTCATTATTGTCTTTGTTATCTGTTGAATCTATAAAATCAACCGGTTCAACCGGATATTTACCGTTAAAGCATGCATCACAATAATCGTGACTACCGCCTATAAGCTCATTTAACCTGTTAATATCAAGGAAGCCAAGTGAATCTGCACCTATCATTTCACAAATCTCATCCACCGAATGCTTATATGCGATAAGCTGCTCACTTTCCGGAACATCAGTACCGAAATAACATGGATATTTGAACGGTGGTGAACTAATTCTTACATGAACTTCTTTGGCTCCTGCGTGTTTTAAAAGTCTTACAATTCTCTCGCTGGTTGTTCCTCTTACGATTGAATCATCAATCATGACAACACGTTTGCCTGCAACAACCTCACGAAGCACATTTAACTTAATTCTTACACTGGATTCTCTCTGTGACTGTGTAGGTTTGATAAATGTTCTTCCTACGTAATTGTTCTTGATAAATGCCACACCGTATGGTATTCCCGATTCGAGTGCATAACCCATGGCTGCACAGTTACCTGATTCCGGAACACCGACTACAACATCCGCATCACACGGATGAGTCTGTGCAAGTATCTTTCCTGCAATTATTCTTGAATTATATACGCTGACATTATCTATATAGCTGTCCGGTCTTGCAAAATAAATATACTCAAATATGCATTTTGCAACCTTAGGCTGACACATACTCTTATCTGAAAATACACCCTTGTTGGATATAGTAACAATCTCTCCGGGTTCAACATCTCTTATGAACTCAGCACCTACAGCATCAAGAGCACATGTCTCTGATGCAAAGAAATATGTGTCATCTCTCTTACCGAGTACAAGCGGTCTGAAACCGAAAGGATCTCTTGCGCCTATCATCTTTCTTGGGCTCATCATTACAAGGGAATAAGCTCCCTTTAATTTCATCATTGCATTTTTAAGTGCACCTTCAACTCTTGGAGCATTAAGTCTCTCTCTTGCCACAAGATATGCAATAACCTCAGAATCAATTGACGTTCTAAAAATTGCTCCTGTATATGAAAGCTCATCCTTAACTTTCTGCGCATTGACAAGGTTACCGTTGTGGGCAAGTGCCAATGTTCCCTTTACATAATTGATTACTAAAGGCTGTGTGTTCTCAGGTATGCTTGCACCTGTTGTGGAATATCTGACATGTCCAACACCGATATTACCTTTAAGGCTCTCAAGCTTCTCCCTGTCAAAAACTTCATTGACAAGTCCCATTCCCTTAACAGAATTAACAATCCCTTTTGGACCATAGGTATCACTTATCGAAATACCACAGCACTCCTGGCCACGATGCTGTAAGGCAAACAATCCATAATAAACAGATGCAGCCACATTCTCACCGCTTAAGCTGTATGCACCAAATACACCACATTCCTCGTGCAGTCCTGTATCATTCGCTTCACTGGTTAAAAATTTTTCATTCATAAGTTTATTTCCTTAATTTAATAACATACTAATATAAGCAATTATGAATTTGCGTCTTTATTCGCAACTACTTAAACATATTCGGAAACTTCACACTTGCGCGCTTTTTTGTCTGCTTCGCAGACAGTTTTCTCAACATGTTTAACACTATCATTATAAACTTTCATTTGATTATGGCAATAGAAAAATTAATTTTAATGCACATTACTGCCTTTTCTTAAGCTCTATTTCAGATAAAAACAAGCCTTTTGCTTCTGCATCCGGTCCGGCTTTTTGTCTGTCGCCGCTCTCAATTATGCCGCTGATATCGCAAGAATCTATGTTGCCTCTTCCTACTTCGATAAGAGTTCCTACAATTATTCTTGCCATCTTTGGCCAGAAATCATCCGCCTTTATTGTGATTAAAATCTCATCCATTCCAGAGTACACATCAAGATTATATATAGTTCTGACTGTAGACTTCTTCATTCTCGGATTGTCCGAAAACGCCTTAAAGTCGTGTTTGCCAAGAAAATTAGACGCTGCTTTTTTCATTTTTGCGGTATCTAGTTTATCAAAACAGTAATAATTATATTTTCTCTCAAATACATTAGGGACATCGGCAACACTTATTTTGTACTCATAAGTTATGCTGTTAATTCCGGCAAGGGAATTAAATCCTGCCTCCACCTCCTCAACATCCGTCACTGCAATGTCCTGCGGAAGATATCTGTTAAGATACTGCATTATCTGCCATGTCTTCATATCTGACTTAGTATTAAAATTGGCTATCTGTGCATAAGCGTGCACCCCGGGTTCTGTTCTGACTGCTCCCGTAAGTGTAATCTTTTCATTTTCCATCAATCCAAGAACATTTTCTATCTTATCTTTAATGGTTCTGTCACTGCCATACTTCGGTCCCTGCTGCCATCCGTCATATCTTGAACCGTCATACTCAATTGTAAGTTTAATATTTCTCATGTTAATCTCCATTTCATGGCGTAATGTTTACGTAGTGACATTGTAACGTTTTTTTTGGTGAGTGTCAAAAAAGTTAATGTTATTATTTCTTGCATTAATTTATTACTGTATTTATACTGTAACTGTTTAGCGTTACTGTATAACAATATTATCTCAGATTGTAAAAAAGGAGGATATTATGCCAAAGGATCCTGTTATGCTTCTTAGCTACATTAATCTTAAACTTCGCGACTATTACAGCAGTATTGATGATCTGTGTAACAGCGAAGCTATCAACAAGGAAGAGCTGATAAACACTCTTGCTTCCATTGATTACAGTTATGATAGCGTAAGAAACCAATTTATTTAGCAGAGGATAAATCCTATCCTCTGCTTTTAATTATATCCGTTCCATATGCATGGTAAAATCCTCTTTCCTTCTCATCCACTTTAGCTCTTGCTGATGTTGCCTGTGTGAGCTTATCAACAAATGCAGGCTTATTATTCGCACTTACAACAACTGTAGTTACCGCATACTGTCCATATTCACAATTAACTTCTTTTGCATCGTATGATGCACATATGTACTTTATCTTTCCAACGTCTGTGTAATCCGTAGTAATCTCAAGCACATAGCTGTCTTCCATCTCAAGAACGGTACTGTTTTTAAGTCCTTCTTTCGTTGCCTGCTGGTACGCACGCACAAGACCGCCTGTGCCAAGAAGTACCCCTCCAAAGTATCTTGTTACGACAACAAGAATATTCTTCACATTTTCAGACATAAGAATATCAAGCATAGGTTTTCCGGCTGTCTGTGCAGGTTCACCGTCATCACTGAATCTTACCACATCATCATTATGTCCGCAGACATATGCATAACAGTTATGGCGCGCATCCCAGTATTTCTTCTTTAACTGATTAATTATATCAATTGCTTCCTCTTCAGTGGAAACAGGAAATACACTTGCTATAAATCTGGATTTTTTCTCAACTATCTCCCCAACTCCGCCTTTGAACACTTCTTTGTACATATAATTCCTCAATTCATTTTTTCGTATCATATTCCAAATCCGGATGATAAGATTTTAATATATTAAATGCCTGCGAATAAATCGCAGGCATTCATTAATTCTGCTTTAGTTATTAACATCCGCAGCCCTTTTCAGGTTCAGTACCTTTTGCAAAGTACTCTGTTATTGTCTTGCTGTGACTGTTTGCAAGACCTCCGCACCTTGCACAGACATTTACTTCAACAACCGTATCCGGCTTCTCAAAATCTCTTGTTGGATACTGGGCAGTCTCATGTATTCTCTTCATTATCTTTGCCCACAACGTCTTATGATATGTTGCATCAGTCTGCTTTGAATTATTGTTATCATATCCGCTCCAGATGGATGCTGTAAGATATGGTGTATAACCTGCAAACCATAAGTCGTATGTGCTTGATGTTGTACCCGTCTTTCCCGCAATAGGAATATCATTGTAATCAAAGTTAGCAGGCGTTCCCGTTCCCTTTGTAACAACATCTTCCATTGCTGAAGTAAGAAGATATGCTGTCGAAGAATACATAACCTGTCTTCCGGCACGATTTGTCTTATCTATAAGGACATTACCATCCATATCCACAATCTTTGTGTAATATGTAGGTTCAAAATAGTATCCACCGTTAGCTATAGAAGCATATGCCGCCGTAAGTTCCACATTGGTTACACCGTAGGTAAGACCACCAAGAGCAAGAGGAAGGTCCATATCCTCAGCAACAAGTGTTGTAAAACCAAGATTTTTAAGATATGAATATGAAGTCTCAAGTCCGACTTCCTCAAGTGTCTTAACAGATGTTACGTTGTTAGAATCCCATATACTCTCTCTGATTGTAATGTCACCTTTATAGTAACTTCTCCAATCCTTAATAGGTCTTCCATTCTTGTACTCATAAGGAGCATCAAGATGTGTTGTTGCAAGAGTCTCACCACATTTATCAATCGCAGGAAGGAAAGCTGATACAACCTTAAATGTTGAACCTGGCTGTCTTTGTGATGTACTTGCTCTGTTAAGAGTAAGACTGGCTGTCTTTTCACCACGTCCACCTACAATCGCCTTAACCTGACCTGTATACTGATCAATAAGTGTAAATGAAACCTCAGGCTGCAGTGTAAATGTAGCTCTGTCGAGTATATATTTTGCCTCGTACTTATTAAGAACATACTCTTTATACTTTTCTATATAAGGAGTTGCATCTTCTTTCTCTTTAAAGAAAAGATTAAAATCACTGTCACCGACAACATCGATAAAGTAATTCTTCAAATTACCTTCTGAAAAGTTCTTAGTCTCTCCATCCGGAAGCTCAACAGAAAGTGCATAAGTCAACTCATATTTAATGCTGTCATATTCAAATGGAAAATTATCAAGATTGTTAACTTCCTCATCGCAAATTTTTTGCATTACAGGATCTTGTGTCGAATAGATATGAAGTCCGCCTCTGTAAATCTTGTTAACAGCCTGATTGTAATCATATCCAATCTGTTCAAGATCGTTAATAACCTGATAATACAGTGCATCAACAAAATATGAATTTACTGTCTTATCTGTCTCTTTATACAGAGAATTAATCTCATCAATTCTCTCATACACATTATCATCCAAAGCTTCCTGATATTCTTCATCTGTTATGAACCCAAAGGTATTCATGTTCTTAAGAACAATTGCCCTTCTTCTGGCATTGGCAGCCGGAAAATCTATCGGGCTGTAAGCAGACGGGTTAGAAGTCGTTGCTGCTATTACCGCTACCTCTGATATAGTAAGATCAGAAGCATTCTTATTAAAATATCTCTTAGATGCAGTCTGCACACCTAATGTATTGGCACCTAAGTTAATTGTATTAAGGTAGTTAAGCAAGATTTCATCTTTGTCCATCTTACCCTCAAGCTTTACCGCAAGATACTGTTCCTGAATCTTTCTCTTAATCTTTGCAGCATCACTTTTCTCATTACCACCTTCAAAAACAAGGTTCTTTATGAGCTGCTGGGTAATCGTACTGGCACCCTGATCAAGATCTCCTCCAAGTACGCTTCCGTATCCTGCTCTTAGGATACCTCTTACATCAATACCATCATGCTGGAAGAATCTCTCATCCTCAATTGCGATAAAAGCATTGTAAACATAATCAGGTATCTCATCCAGAGAATCTATTGCCTCTCTGTTAGCATCACTACCAACAAGATATTTTATTACATTCCCTTCATTATCGTACACAGTAGTAAAATAACTCGTAGGTGCAATTTCAATATCGTCAAGACTTGGTGCTGAAGCAAAAAGTCCTTTTATTGTTCCCATCAGTAAAAATATAACCACAAAGCATATTGCAACAACAAAAACAATTGCGAGTCTTATAACCCACAGTCCTGACTTTGTAGCCATTCTCTGACTGTTTGACTTTAATCTTTTTTGTTGAAGCATAACACCTCTTTTACTGTAATCCATACATGCTACATCCTTTCGGCTTAATTACTTTCTTTTTCCAAAAAGAGCAAGTAATTTCAAGAATATATTTACAAAATCAAGGTAAAGAGTAAGTGCTCCAAAAAGAGCAACTGTCTTCACTGCCACACCACTGTTTGCAAGTGATTTAATTTTCTGAATATCATATGCTGTAATTCCAATGAACAATGCAAGCACAATAGCGCTGAGTAATGCACTGTCAGTACCTATAAATGCCATTACAATTCCAACAATAATTGCTGCAAAAAGTCCCATATAACCAATTACACCAAGTACAGTAAGATCTTTCTTGGTTGTATATGCAAATATACCTATAACAGCAAACATAGCAGCTGTTACAACAAATAAAAATACTATTGAGCCTGCATCATAAACCGCAAATAAAACTGAACACACAAAACCGGTACATATTGCATATGATATACCCAATATAGCTGCAAGAGCTTCATTTCTCTTGTTAAGCGCTTTATTAGCTCCTAAAATAATAAAGAATTCAACAAACAATGTAACCTTAGCTACTGCAAAGAATCCTTCACTGTACACCACGCCTGAGCTATATACACCCAAAGCAGTTACCGCCGAAATAATAAGAGCTATTGCCATATATATAAATGACAAAGAAACTGCATTTGCCGAAGCAACTGTGGTTGCAAAAGATGTACGGTCTACATAAGGTTCCTCAAAATCATTAAATCCTGTGCTGCCTCCTGTATAGTATCCGTTGCTTCCATATGTGTTTTCATTACGGTTATTTGCGTATGGATTGTATCCATTTGAATCGCTTCCGCTAAATGATTTGTAATTATTATCGTTCATAAGTCCTCCTTTTTAGAAAGGCTTCCCCTTCTATTTTATTAAAACACAAAAAGATACGACTTATATTATAGTACATAAAATATTCAATAGCAAATAATATTTAATCCTTTGCCTTAGAGTCAAAAAACCATGATGCAATGTACCCAAAAACAAGTGCTGCCGACACTCCCACGGCACATGCCGTAAATCCGCCTTCAAACAGACCTATAAAACCTCTGCTGTCTACACTGTCTTTCATTCCCTGATACAGACTGTTACCAAATCCTATAAGTGGCACACTTGCACCGGCACCTGCCCAGTCTGCAAAAGGCTGATAAAGTCCTATGGCTGACAGCAGGCATCCAAAGCAAACTAAGATTACCATTACCCTGCCCGGCAAAAGTTTTGTTTTGTCCATAAGAACCTGCGCAAGCGCACATATAACTCCACCTACAATAAATGCTTTTAAAAAAATCATTTCAAATCTCTCCTCATCATCTCCTAAATTCTTTCAAACACCACACCATGTGCTATTGCCGGAATACTGCTTCCCTCATTAAAGCTGGTCCCGGACAAGAGTGCTCCCGTTGGCACAAACAATATTCGTTTGTATTCCCCTCTCTCCAGCTTTTTTAACAGAAAACTGCACAAAACACATGCGCTGCAGGCACATCCGCTTCCACCACAGTGGCTGTCCTGCTCCTTACAGTCGTATATTTCAATTCCGCAATCCATATGATTACCGGCAATATTGATTCCTTTTGCCATAAGCATATCTATAAGTATTTTCTTACCTATCTTCCCAAGATCCCCAGTTACTATTTTGTCATAATAATCAGGTGTGACGTCCCATTCATCAAGATGACATTCTATAAGGGATGCCGCAGCCGGGGCCATACAAGCCCCCATATTCATCGAATCTTTTATACCGTAATCCTCAATATGTCCCGTTGTTATTCCCTTTATACATACATTGCTGCCATGTCTGCTGTTACTTAAAACAATTCCTGCAGCTCCCGTCACTGTCCATGTGGAACTTCTTGGTCTTTGATTACCATAGTCAAGCGGGAATCTAAATTGTTTCTCCGCCCCTGAAAAATGGCTTGAAGTAAGTGCCATTGTATTACCTGCAAACCCTCCGTCAATCGCCATTGAAGCAAGACCTATAGCCTCGCCAAAAGTCGAGCATGCTCCGTATACACCAAAAAGAGGAATTTCAATTTTATTGACGCTAAATGATGTAGCCATTAACTGTCCTAACAAATCCCCCGCAAATAGATACTTTATATCCTTTACCTCACACTGTGCCTTATGAAGAGCATACGTCATTGCAAGCTCCTGCATTCTGCTCTCCGCCTTCTCCCATGTGTTTTGTCCAAAATACGGATCCTGCTCAATCAAATCAAAGCATTCTCCCATTGGTCCTTCTCCCTCTTTTTTGCCGCCGACACATGCGTACCCCCTGACATACACAGGCGTTTCAAAAACAACACTGTGTCTTCCAATATCCTTATTAAATCTGTTTTCTGCCATAGTCCCCTCCTGTTACAGCTTACAAAATAAAAAAAGATTATGCCGGTATTATTAACAACACCGGCATAATTTATGTATTTTTAAAATCATTTTGTTTCACAAAGATTATTCACTGCTCCCATAAACAAGAATATTAACGGCAGCGTAAATACCTGAGGATTATTCACAATTCCCTGAAGAAGATACGAAGAAAGAACCATTACTTCGACAAGCACAAGTGGATTTGACGCATATTTTTTCACCCCGTTATATACACCACTAATCATCATTCCCATATATCCTGCGCATCCCATTATTCCCGTCGTTACAAGCATCTGCAGCAACTCATTGTGTGCATCAATATACGGACTCGTAAATCTTGACATCATCTCTTCATAAAAATATTTATAAAACGGAACAAAGAATCTGTTCATTCCATGACCGGTTACAAAATAAACGAAACCTTCTTTTTTTATCATGGATATTGTTCTCTTCCACACGTAACCTCTGTTAGTTCCAAAACTTTCGCTTATAACAAGCTTTGATAATGGCGACTTATCAAAAAATGAAGAAAAAATATTGGCTGCAATAATAAGAATTGCTCCGGCTGCAATAATACAACACAAAACTATGGTGCCTACCTTAAAGGACTTTGTAAAATCAAAATCTTTGAATCTGATTTTTATAATCATCATAATAAGGCTTACTGCAAACAATACGGTAATAGCATACAAGCCCTTTCCTCTGCACATACTTACACCAAGTTCACTGAAATGATATGATTCATATCTGTCGGAATTATAAAAACATCCCGTAATAAAATAAGACATCACCAGTGCCCCGTTAATAAGCACCATTTTTATATATCTGACTTTGTCACCATCTAAATAACAATTAAAATTGATTATTACTACACACAGTAATGTACACCATATTATGCTGTCACTTCTTATGCAAAGACCTGTTGCAAATAACAGCATGCAGCAAATCATCATTAAAACATTCTCGATTACCCCCATTTTTTTTGAAATATAAAACACCGTCACAACAAGCGGAAATATTATTGCAAAATATGATGCATTAATATTAATATTCCCCATCGTTCCCGTGAATTTTGAAAACTGATAATCCACAAGATTGGACTTCATACCAAGAATATCTTTTTTCCAGTTATCCGCAATAATAAGAATTGACATAAACCCATTAACTATACAGACAATCCACATAACCCATCTTCCCGGCACAAAGAATGCTGCAGTAAAAACATACGCAAATATGCAAAGAAGCATAAAGATAACTCCATATTTTCTTCCATCTGGTGCAGTAAGTGAATTCATTGGCATATCACTTACCAGTGTAGAAATCAAAAGTCCTAACAACAATAGAACTATACATATTTTCTTACTCTTAGGAATTCTTTCATTAATAGTTCCCACAAAACTATGTATGTCCCTTGTAACAAGAATTATAATTGCCGCCGTCACAAGTGTCATAATACTTATGACTTCAAAAATAAATCTCTTTGATTGAATAATATTAATATAGTTATTGGTATAAAATAACGGAAAAACACCTGCCATAAGAATAACAAGCCCTGCTGCCGGAAATGACATTGCAAATCTTTGCATGGTACCTGTTTTAACAATCTTTTTGTTATTTTTATTATTAACTTTTTTCATAACTGACCTCGTCCGTATTTTTATTAAAATCCGCTCATTATGGTACCATACAATTATTGTTTTTGTCCACTTTATAATAACGTCTGTTCTTCATCCATTTTCTTTGCTCTCTCAATATCATCCTTAGTAAAGCCAAGATCAATAATCGTCTCCTCACTGAATCCGCGAAGAATCATGAGACAGATTAATGATGTCCTCTCTTCTTCTCGTCCTTGTTCTATTCCTTTTTCCATTCCCTGTTCTATTCCTTCTTCGCGTCCTTTTTCCATTCCCGCTTCCCATGCTCTATACTTTATGTCCAAGCTTAAATTACACATA
>CACXFB010000009.1 GCA_902766825.1 uncultured Lachnospiraceae bacterium | reverse complement strand
GAGAGCAAGATATATGAATCCACAGACAGGAACATTTATCACTATGGATTCATACGCAGGAACTCTTGATAATCCTGTAAGCTTACATAAGTACCTGTAATGAACACAGACCCATCGGGATATTTCTCACTTGCTGAGTGTAGTGTTGCACAGTCAATGAATGCAATATTGAGCAGCGTTAAGGCTTATTTAGACATTAAGAGAATAATGTCATGGGTAAATATTGCATTAACCGCCTATGATGTAGGCTTTCAGGTAAGAGCAGTGCTTTGTGGTGAGGCAAGTATTTTGGATGTTGCTTTAGCTTTAGCAAAGGGATTGGTTACACAAGCGTTAATATCATGCTTTGCGAAAGTACTTGTAGGTGAAGCAGCTACAGTGTTATTGAAAATGTTTGGTGTTGTATCTGATGTAGATGAATTGGTAGATGCAATTAAGGCAAAAGATACGGAAAAAATAATAATTGCTACACTGAGAATTGCAGTTGATATATTCACATTTAGTTGTCAGTGCTTTACTGAAAATACATTGGTAGAGACGACGGATGGAAGTAAAAAGATATCTGATGTTAAAGCCGGAGATGAAATATATGCTTATAACACCCAGACTGGTGAAGATGAAGCATGCATATTAAAAGATTTGTCACTTATTACAGCAATGGAATACTTGAAAGAAATTGGAAGGTGGTGGTAAAGGTGTTTGCGAAATCATTTAATCATAAATATTTACTAAATTATAAATTTGTTAATGAAAAAATGGCAAATGTTGATGTTTTTTTTGTCGATTTAACTGAATTAAAAAAAGTTTACTCCATAGAAGTAATTATAGGAGTTGGCGGAGATAGAATTGCTATTTCGGATGATGGAAAATATTTAGTTACGGCACTTTATGAAAAGAAATTTTTTGTTTATGAATTAAAAAGTAATAAAATGAATCAATTCAAAACAAATAAAAACATTGATAATGTTGAAATAATTAATCAACAAATTTACATTTTTTTCTCAAATGGTAAAGTGAGTATATATGATTTAAATGGTAATTTGATTGAAACAAAAGCGAGTATTGATTATGTGAAGATTGATTTATATGGAGATCACTATTTAATTAATGATGAAATTGTAAAAATCCATAAAAATATTAAACCATTAAAAAATTCATTTTTTTATAAAATGCTAATTTGGGATGAGAAAATCATTGTATCTGAATTGGATGGTAGATTAGCATGTTATAATATGAATGGTCAAATGGTATGGGAATATCTGTCTAAAGATAACAATGCTCGATTTTATGAAATTGCATATTTTAAGAGGAAAAATGTGATTGCAATTGAAGTGCATTATATTAAACAGCAGGAAAAAATATTATTACTTGATGCGGCTTTTGGAAATGTTATGGAGAATAAAGATATAAATGCTAAAGGAATTATTTTCTTGCCGGGATGTGAATGTTATGTGGACGATCAATTGAATGTATGTAATATAATGTAATAAGCGTTAATGCGTTATGTCTGTAAGGACAGGATCAAGTTAGTTGTTTGTGAAGATTTAAAACAATTAATTTGGTCCTGTTTTCTTTTTATTTCTTAGATAAAATATTATAATTATTTTATGGATTAAAAATGGATGAAATGAATAAGAAAGGATAACGCTAGAATGCCAGCTTTTTATGAAATGCATTTAGATATTGATTATATTGAAAAACAAGAGAAGAAGGGAAAGCCTTTTATTTGTTCTGAAAAGGATAATGTTGATGATATTGAGATTGAAGGTTATAAAAAAGGTTTTTTTTGTTATTCAATATATGAAGGTAAGTTGAACTTTAAGTGGCCGGAAATAAATTTATATTATAGATCAGAACTTTCTGAAAGAGAATGTGATTTTCTTTATAATATTTGCGACTGGCCTGTGTTGCACAAAAGAGTTATGAATGCATTAAATGTTAATGATGTAAAAGGAATTGATTTTTACCCTGTAAACCTTATTGATGAGTCTACGGGAATTATTAATCATGATTATTATGTTTTGCATGTAAAAAATATTATTGATGCTTATGACTTAAAGAGAAGCAAATACTTTTATTATGAAGAAGATGATTCATACGTATTTATGCCTAGACAAACATTTTTGGATCCCAAGGTTTGCGAGGGATATGATTTTTTTAGGTCAGAAAAATTCTTTCCTCCTTTGTATGTGTCTGAAAGAATAAAAAAAATAATTGAGGAAAACGGATTTACGTGTTTTGAATTTATTTCTATGGTATAGCTTTTTGAAAATGTAAACAGGAGAATAAAAGTGTTTAATTATAATGAATTTGAAAAATGGATTGATGATGTTGTAGGTGATGGATTGCCTGACGAAACAGTAGCAGTTAACTTTAACTTATATGAGGAAAGTGAAGATAGTACCTGGGCTGTGCAGTTTATTTGTGCTGACACATTTGATGATGAAGATGAAGACTGGGCATGTGACGAGATATTTTCAAGTGATGAGAATATGTACATCTGGACAGAGGATGGTGACTGGGAAAAAGCTCTTGATACTGCGTCGTCGAACATCAGAATGTATTTAGAAAAAGGTCGGTATGCAACAAAGCTAAAGAAATTTGAAGCTGTTGGAGTCGGTTTTGTAGACGGCGATATTGATTTAGTGTTCGTTAAGAATTAATCATTTTTTATTGCAATACCATGTATTTTAGGAGCTGTCACGCTAAATGGTTAGTGTGCGGCTCCATTTTTTTTGCAAAAAGTTATAGGGAAATGATTGCAAACTGCATTACTTGAGTATGCAGTTGATATTAGACTTAGACTTGTTATAGAACCAAGTTTAAAATATAATAATATATATATGAGTAATCGGTTCAATTGTTGTCTGGTTAATCACACAAGGAGAAGGTCAATATGGATGTAAAAAAAAGTAGGGTTGCATTTTGGGTTTTTGTAATTACGTTTTTGGCTGCTACTGCGGTAATGATTGCAAGTGTTATTAAGAATAATGCATATAATAATACTATACATAACGTTGATATTGAGGGGGAAGATATGTTTTCGCAAGAGGGAGTTGCGGTTGATGGGATAACTGTAAATGCAGCTCCTAGAAGTGGTACGTGGACAAAATTATTTGATTTGAATAATGAAGGATTAACGGAGAATAATTATCAGGCATTTACATATGATTTTACCTTTGCAAACAATACGAAAGATGAAGTTTCGGATTTTTGGTTTCAGCTAAATTTTAAAAAGGATGTATTTTTATCGTCGGCGTGGAATGGAAGTCTAGAGATTCATCAAAATATAAATGGTGAAGAAGTAAGCGATACAATTCCGGATTTGCGTGATTATAATTCAAAAGATTATCCATTGAATTTTTATAAGGTGGATGGTGAAACACTAGTAGCTATAAAGGCTGGAGATTATCTGATATATTACCCTAGTTCAGGTATGAATGCTATGGAAGTTCCGATTAAATCTAATGAAGGGACAACACCGGGCTTTATTATGTATGTGCCAATAGGGGAAGATATTGAAGATTCAACATTGGAGCTTGAATATAAATTTTACAGAAAGCTTACAAGTGAGATGATATTCTGGGTTTCAATGGCGGGTTATGGCGTGTGGTTAGTTGCAATGATTATTTTTGTGATTACTTCCATTCAGATAAAAAAGTATAAGATTCGTCACGAAAGAGATAATAAAATAATTACTGAATCAATTGAAACGTTTACAAAATTTATTGATGCGAAGGATCCGTACACTAATGGTCATTCAAAGAGGGTTGCAATATATACAAAATTAATTGCGAAGGAAATGGGGTATGAAGGCGAAGAACTGGATCGAATATATTATGTTGCTTTGCTTCATGATTGCGGTAAAATCGGTGTGCCTGATAATATCCTTGGTAAGCCGGGCAGACTGACAGATGAGGAATTTGAAATAATTAAATCGCATTCCGTTCGAGGTGGTGAGATTCTTAGTCATTTTAAGAGCCTTGAGAATGTTGGTGAGGGCGCTTTGTATCATCATGAACGCTATGATGGCAAAGGATACCCTGAAGGAAAAGCCGGCGAAGATATTCCACTTATTGCAAGAATGATTTGTGTTGCGGACTCATTTGATGCAATGAATACAAACCGTGTGTATAGAAATAAACTTTCTAAGGAGCGCATTATTGAGGAAATTGAAACAAATAAAGGAACTCAGTTTGACCCTGTAATTGCAGATGTTATGCTTGAATTACTAAGGGATAATAAGCTAAATGGCATAACGGATGTATAAAAATTTGATGGGGATATGATAAAATGTTGATTGATAAAGTATTCTATATTGGGTTTTTGAAATGGAGGAAGTTATGGCTAAGATAATTGCACTTGCGGGCAAAGGTGGTGTAGGTAAGACCACGCTTTGTTCAGCTTTTGTAAGGATACTTGGGGAGAAGTATCCTAAAGCAAAGATTCTTGCAATAGATGCTGACCCGGCTGTGGGACTTTCCACGGCACTTGGGGTAACTGTGAATCAGACACTCGATGATATAAGACGTGAGATTATAGATAAGGCGGCAAGTGGTGCCGGCAAGGAAGCGGTCGAACTTTTAGGAGAGGTAAGATTTCGAATTTTTGATGCGTTAGTTGAAACAGATAAGTTTGCGTTTCTTGCAATAGGAAGACCGGAAGGCGCGGGATGTTACTGTGCGGTGAATGCTTATCTTAAGGAAGTCATTGACATGGTAAGCAGGGATTTTGATTATGTTGTGATAGACGGCGAGGCGGGAATTGAGCAGATTAACAGAAGAGTGATGGAAAAGGTTACGCATTTATTCCTTGTTACTGATGCCAGCCGCAAAGGAATTAAGGTTGTTAAGACAATTCGTAAAGTCGCCGACGAGCTTGTAATGTATGAAAAATGCGTTGCAATCGTCAACAGAGTGGAAGACATGTCGATAGTGCCATTTATAAAGATTGAAGGTACGGATATTGCGAGTATTATAGAAAGTGATAGTGAACATGCCCATAATGACATAATGGGAAAGACAATATTTGAACTTTCAGAGGATGCCCCTGTGCTTGCAGGAGCAAGAAAAGCACTTGACTCATTTGGAGGTTGTTTATGAAATTTTTTGGTGGATGTGACGTAGGTTCGACCTACACTAAAGCAGTAATTTTGGATGAGACGGGAAAGATAGTGGCGAGCACTACAATCAGAAGCAAGATTCGTTCACAGGAGTCGGCGCAGACTGCGATGCAGACTGTTCTTGCCGAGGCGGGATTAAAGGATTCTGGCGAGCTGACATATCTTATTGGTACAGGTTACGGAAGAAACAAGGTTCCTTTTGCCGATGAAAACATTTCCGAGATTTCGTGTCATGCAATGGGCGTGCATGTTACGGACCCGTCCGTTAAAGCGATAATAGATATCGGTGGTCAGGATGTTAAAGGAATTGCAATTGATACCGACGGAACAGTTAAGAATTTTGCGATGAATGATAAATGTGCGGCGGGAACAGGCAGGTTTTATGAAGCAATGGCACGTTCATTTGAGATGGAACTGCCGGAGTTTTCGAAGTTTTCACTTAAGGCTAAAAATGTTATTCCTATAACTGCGCAGTGTACTGTGTTTGCAGAGTCCGAAGTAATAAGTCTTGTGGGAGAAGGAAAGCCGATGGAGGAGATTGCGGCAGGTATTCATATGGCTGTTGCAAAAAGATGTTTTGTCATGGCTAAAAAGGCAGGTGCAGTGGACAGTATTGCATTGACCGGCGGATGTGCTAAAAATGACGGATTAAAGGCTGCAATTGAAAAAGTTTTAAAGATAAAAGTAATTGATTTAAAGACAGACCCGCAGCTTATGGGAGCACTTGGTGCAGCTGAATTTGCAAGACAAAAGGGCTTAAAATAATGAAAATATATGATGCACAAATAGAGAGAGTAAGAGAATTATTTAATGGGATTATTCCTAAGAAATATGAGTATTGTAAGGGCAAATGCAGGGAAGAAAATACACAGTATGAGATGATTTTTCAAAGCGACATGGCGTATGAGCTTGGTGCAAATAAAGAACGTGCAGTTAATCTGACTTGTGTAAGCAGCAATGCACAGTTATTTAATGACAAAGATGAGATATTAGTGTATGGAGATGACCTGTGTGAGATTTTAGATGCGTCATCATATGCAAGGATTACAGAGGTTCTTGTAAAAGATGATCTTGGAGATGACAGTAATCCGTCCAATATGGACAAACTTTATAAGATTATTCAGGATATCGATTTTGTTAAGTACCATATGTATACGAAAGGTTTTATGATAAGAACTTCCGGACAATCCTGTTTAGAGCAGGTAAGGGTAAGCAAAAATGCACTTAAAGAGAAAGTATCGTTTGAACATATAGGCAACTCATTTATAAAGCGTTACAGGGATAATCCAAATGTTTTGCATGTAAGAATTATTTTTGTCACAACAGCAAATGTCGATTTTGACAAGCTGAAAAAAGAAGCGGATACAGCGATAGATATAAGAAGGTCGCTTTCTATGATTCATAACGGACTACCTACAGAGTGTGGCAGCTGTGAGATAAAAGATATATGTGATGAAGTTGAAGGACTTAGGGAACTTCATTTTGGAAGTAAAGAAAATGGTGATTACTCAAAGAAAAAAATAGAAAAAAGCCCGATAACTCAGGCTTTTGGACGTACATAAATATAATTTTCAACTAAATCTATATGGGAGATTTCCCCCTCGATTTCGGTAGGAATTCCTAAGACGTTTGTGAAGATAAGTCTTTGGTTATAGGATTCTACGGAAGCGATATTTTTACATATAAGCTCCTTTTCCTGATTTGACTTGATGAAATAAACTGATGACAGACACATGTTAAGCTCCTTTCATTTGCAAAGTGACCAACTCGTTGACTCACATTTTAGAGAGTGCTTCTTCAAGCAGGCGGTTGCCTTCGTTGTAAGAAGCGATTGCTGACTGAAGAAGGTCGTAAGATACACCGGATGTGCTTTTAGATAGTTCTTCAAGTTCGGCGGCGTGATGTTTGTTGTGTGACACCATGTAGGAAAGAAGTGCTAAAAGTTCTTCCTTTGACTCTGGTGAATTAACATCGTGTGAATGATTATGAGTATGATCATGAGTGTGCTCATGTCCGTGGTTATGTTCATGAGAGTGGTTGTTTTCCATTGTGTGCTCCTTGATTTAAGATTTTGTAAGTATATATCTGTTTTATACCTAGATATATGTGATTGCAAATTATTGTAGCATAGGATTTTTGGAAGGTCAATTTTTACTATTACCAAATATTGAAATGAGGATAAATTATGAGAGATTTAAAGTATCTGCAGTATTTTGAAGATTTATTGCAGGTTGCTAATAATGAGCTGGTAGTACAGGCAAAAAATGAAGGGAGAATCTGCGCGGCGTCGGTTTGTGAAAATATGCCTGAGCCGTTATTTAATCTTGGGAATTGTTTTGGTGTGCGTCTGTTTGCACCTAATACCGGTTCAATGGACATAGCTACGTATTATATGACAAGTTTTTTGTGTGAGACTGCCCGTGCGTTGTTAGAGCGTGCAATCGAAGGTGGATTCAATTTTGCTGATTGTGTTATTGCACCGGATGGATGCACAATGATTAACAGATGCGTTGAAAATATGGAGCTTTTAAAATCGGTGGAAAGCAGCAATGAAAAATTCTTCTACGAGCATATGGAATTGCCGTTTAAGACTGATGACAACGGTGTTGATCTTATGATTTTACAATGTAAAAATCATATTTTAACTCCTCTTAACAAAAATTACGGAATTGATATTTCTGACGAGGCAATACGTAAAGCTGTAAAAGTGCACAACAGGGTGTGTGAGCTTATCAATTCAATCGGAGAATTCAGAAAAGAGTTAAAGCCAAGAATTACCGGATATGAATTTGCGGTTATAACGCTTGCAACTTATGTGTGCCCTAAAGATTTGCTGATAGAAAAACTTGAAGAGACACTTGAGGAAGTTAAGAACAGAATTCCTGATGATAAGGAGTACAGGGCAAGATTTGTTGTGGTAGGTTCGGAAATGGATGACCCTCAGTTTATCAAACTGATTGAGGAATGCGGTGCATTTGTATGTGCGGACAGATTTTGCTTTGGTTCGCTTCCGGGAAGAGACATTATTGAGATTCATGATGATGAAGATGCACTCAGTGCAGTCTGTCGTCATTATACATATCATTGTCAGTGCCCGCGCCAGATGAACATGGATAAGGTGTACGGACGAAAGGCGTATGTAAATGACGTTGCAAAGGAATATAAGGCTGACGGAATCATTTACAATCAGATAAAATTCTGTGACCCATGGGCGTATGAGAGAGTTATGGGGCAGACAATACTTCGTGAAGAATACGGCTATCCGGTACTTTCCGTGGACAGACCTTACAACATAAATCAGTCGGCAGGCCAGATGAGAACGAGAGTCCAGGCATTTATAGAAAGTATTGAAATCAAAAAAATCCAGGGAGAAAAGAACTGATGGAGACGATTAAAAATGATAAAATCAGGCCGGGAGATAAAGAACTTGGTATACTTTATAATTCGGGTAAAGTAAGAAAAAGGCGTGAGTGGCGTGGCTTTAAGGATACAATGTATGATTTTGGACAGTGGTTGTGGCTGTGGGGGGTCATGATCAGCGTTTCCCTTGGAAAGGGCTTCATAAAAGGATTATTCAGATACAGATGGATGGTTAATTACCTTGCGGTTCCGCATATGATGGATAAATTTACAATAGGTCAGCGTGACGAAACACTTAGAATTACTCATATTAGTATGGGATATGTGGTCAAGGAAGTTGCTGTTGTAATAAAGAGATGCTTAAGAGGTGACAGACGCTGCGGCAATGATAAGAAGCTCTCAGATAAAAGTGTAATTGTTGATGAAAATGCAATGATTTCATTTCTTATGGGCTTTCCTGACATAATCGCATTGCAAAGAGAAATCCCTGCTATGTTTTCGGCTAATCTTATTAACCAGAATTCTGCGATTCATTATATTGATGTTGCACAGATGTTTGGAATACCGGGAGATGTGTGTCCGATGCCTGAGACTGAGGCGGGATTATCAATTGATGATGACCTTGTTGTCATGGGAAAATGCTATGTGCAGGTTAATACAACCTGTGACGGTTCAATGATGGGTAACGGTCTTATGGCGAAAAGACTTGAAAAAGAATATGGCATTCCTACATATCAGATGGCGTCGCCACTTAGACACAAGAGTGAAGATGTGCAGGAGTATGCGGTGCAGGAGATAAAGAATACCATAGCATATCTTGAAAAAGAAATGGGCATGAAATGGGACTGGAAAGCATATTTTGAGACTGCAAAAAGGGTAAATAAGACAACGAGAAGCAGACTTGAGTGGCTTGATATTAATTCTACACCATATCCACAGTTTACAGGAGCGTTATTTTCGCTGTATAATAATACTAATTATTTAGGTAACTGCGGACGGTCGGAAGAATTTCCGCTAATAGATGAAAAGATCATGAAACTTGTTCATAAAGGGTACAAGAATAAGACCATGATGGCAAGCGAGTATCGTCACAGATGTCTTGTGTGGGGCGTGCAGCCTCAGTATGTAATAGACATGCTGTACTGGATGATACTTTGCTGGGGTGTTGTTCCTCTTACGGATATGCTTTCTATGGTAGTTGAAAGAGAGATTGCCGAGGAAGACACACCGCAAAATCGTGAACAGGCATACTACGACATGGCATATCTTGCTGAAAATATGATAATGAGAAATCATACACACGGAGGATACGAAGTGCTTGTTGACCAGCTTTGGGAATATTGCGAAAAGATGAATGCGGATATGGTTATGTTATGGGAACACATGTCCTGCAAAGCACTCACGGGTATGCACGGACAGTTTGAGGAGCAGGCAAGAGCACGAGGAATAAAACTTGTCTGGGTTACGCATGATTTGTGTGATCCAAGAATATATTCAAGACAGGCAATACGTGACCAGTTTAATCAGTTTATGAGAACTGTTATGAGAGAGGAACCACTCGATCCTTCTATTGAAGTTTTGCCGGATGATAACGCGTGGTAGAGGACTATGAAAGGAGAAGAAAATGCTAAATATAATACTTATAGTGGCAGCAGTGATAGTAGCATTGTTTGTGCTTTTGTTTACGATATATTTTTTCAATCTTGATATGAAACTGATAGTAAATGTAATAGCACCTATATTTGAGAAACATTACGATAGGAGAAAACGTAAGCAGTACCTTTAATATTTTGTCAGGAGGTTGGAAGTTATGAAGATTACAGCATTAGTTGAGAATACAACAAACAAAGACTGGCCTACAGAACATGGATTAAGTCTTTATATTGAAACTTCAAAACATAAGATACTTATGGACTGCGGACAGAGCGGCTTATTTGCAAGTAATGCCCAAAAACTTGGAATTGACCTTGCAGATGTGGACATATGTGTGTTGTCTCATGGACATTATGATCATGGTGGCGGACTTAGAACATTTTTAGATGTTAATGATCACGCACCTATTTATATGAGCAATGAAGCATTCGGACTTCATTATCACGGTGACAGCAGATATATTGGACTTAATCGTGACTGGTTAAAGGATTGTGAGTTTACAGAAAGAATAGTATATGTTGATGGTGACATGGAGATCGATGATGAATTAAAGCTATGTTCTCCAAATGGCAAAGAAAAATGTGTAGATATGGGATACGGCGGGTTGTATGAGATAAAGGATGGCAGATTTGTACCGGAGGAATTTAATCACGAACATTATCTGCTGGTAAATGAAGACGGTAAAAAGGTTCTCTTTAGCGGATGTTCGCATCAGGGAATATTAAACATAATGGAATGGTTCAAACCGAATGTTCTTGTGGGAGGATTTCATTTCATGAAGAAACCTTTGGACGATAAATTGGAACAGTATGCAAAAACACTATCGGAATATGATACGGATTATTATACGTGCCACTGTACGGGATGTGAGCAGTATCAATATATGAAACCACATTTAGCACGCATGAATTATCTAGCTGAGGGTGATGAGGTCTTAATCTGATTGTTTTGACATAATGTTTGATGTCCAAAGGAGGAGACTATGAAAAAAGCGTTACCTAAAATCATTGAGACAGTGTTGCAAATTATTATTGTTGTATTGTGTATTGTGGGAGACTGGTCAGACAGGTATTATGGTTCATACGGTATTGAATTCAGAAAACAGAATTTTCTGGATACCGCTACTCTTGGAAGCATAGATTATCTGGCAACTATAGTTGTAGCTGTATGTGCATTGGCGATAATAATTCTAATATGGATTAAGATTGAGGAAATCGCCATTTTACCTATATTTTTGCAATTGGGTCTGATGTTAAAGACAATGATAGAGTACTGGAGACTTGGCGCAGATAATGAAGGACATCTAAAGGCTTTAGCGTATTTACATATGGGATTTGTTGTTGCTGCATTGGTGTTTGTTGTTTTAATCTTTATTAATTCAGGCGAAAAGAATGCTAATGCGAAGGAATAATACTTAGATATTTAAGATATTGAACAAAGCAAAATATTAATTTTTAGAAGTTGGAAAAAGAGGATTAGTTTAAATGGAACAGATAATTAACAGTTTACTTGAAACAGATTTATATAAGTTTAGCATGGGACAGGCAATATACCACCAGTTTCCGGATTACCGTACTACATGGAGCTTTAAGTGCAGAAATACGGATGTTCATTTTACTGAGGAAATGGTCGAAGAGATTCGTAATCAGATAAAGGCTTATTGTAATGTGAAATTTACGGAAGAAGAGCTTGAGTATCTAAGCAGGATTACATGGTTTAAGACATCGTATATTGATTTTTTAAGATTATGGCATCCTAGATACGAGGATTTCGAGATTACAACAGATGCTCCTTGCGGATTATCGATCGAGACAACAGGTACATGGCTTAATACTTCAATGTATGAGATTCCTACTCTTGCAATCGTCAACGAAGTTTATTTCAGAATGCAGTACGACTACGATGAGCTTATGGCAAGTTTTGAGAAAAGACTTGATGAGAAAGTTGGCTGGATTACAGACGGAACATATGAATTGTCGGCTTTTAGTGAGTTTGGACTTAGAAGAAGATTGTCTGCAAAAGCGCAGGAAATGGCAGTTAAAAAGTTAGCGGCAGGAAAATATCCGGGTTCAAAATTTGTCGGTACAAGTAATGTATATCTTGCAAAAAAATATGGTGTTATGCCGGTAGGAACAATGGCTCACGAATGGATAATGTGTGTTGGACAGGGCAATCACAAACACAATCCGGCGTATTCTAACTGGTATGCACTCGATGCATGGGTAAAGGAATATGGTATTCTTAACGGAACCGCACTTACGGATGCAATAACGACAGATTGTTTCCTTAGAGATTTCAGACTTACTTATGCGACACTTTTTAGTGGTGTAAGACATGACAGCGGTGATCCTAAGGAGTGGGGAGATAAAATGATTGCCCACTATGAAAGCCTTGGCGTAGATGCAACTACAAAGACACTTCTCTTTAGCGACAGCCTTGATTTTAAAAAGGCAGATGACTTGTATAAATATTTTAAAGGCAGAGCGAAAGTTGCATTTGGAATAGGTACTTATATTGCAAATGATACTGATGTTCCAGCGCTTAACATTGTTATGAAGACTACTGCATGTAACGGTCAGGATGTTGCAAAGATTTCAGATACACCGGGTAAGGGAATGTGCAAAAACCCGGCTTATGTAGAGTATCTCCAAAGATGCATAGACTGGCGTATGCAGGCAGAATAGAAAAGAGTGGGTGCAATGTATGTATTTGATATCAGCTTATTTTGATGATGCTTGCGCTAAAACACTGCAGAAGTTAATTGACCGCGTGGCAGCTGCAAGCGGCAACACATTTATGATTGATAACAAGGTTCCACCCCATATGACAATAGCGTCAGTTGAAACAAAAGATGAGAATGATTTAAGGTCTTATTTTGAAACGTTAAAAGATTGTATCAGTCCCGGGAAAATAAATATTGTTTCCCCGGGACAATTGTTTCCTTATGTCATGTACGTGACACCTGTGCTAAACGAATATCTTATGGGACTATCACAAGAAATCACAGGGATGACAGACAAAATTGAGGGTGTAAAGACCGGAAAATATTACAGGCCATATTCATGGCTTCCTCATATTACAATCGGAAAAACAATGTCGCAGTATGAGATGGTAAAAGCATTTGAAGTGATGCAGCAATACTTTGTACCGATGGAGGCTACCATAACTGAAATCGGATTGGCAAAAACAAATCCGCATGAGGATATTGTGAGGATTGAACTATAAAAGGAGATAATAATTTATGAAAAAGATCGGTTTGGTTGGAGGAACAGGTCCGGAGTCAACACTTATGTATTATAAGGAGTTGAATTCAGGAATTGATTTGCAAACCAATGGTGCCCACATGCCTGAAATTGCAATTGAAAGTGTTGATTTCAGAAAAGCGTGGAGAATGGTTACTGAGGGTGATTATGGACAGTTAAGTGAATACCTGGCAAGTAAGATTATTAATCTTAATAATAGCGGTGCACAGATTATTACTTTGACCGCCGCAACAATGCATATTGTATTTGACAGCTTAGAGAAAATGACGGGTATAAAGCTTGTCAGTATCCCTGAGGTTGTTGCTAAAGAAGCAGTAAAACGTGGTTATAAAAAAGTTGGGCTGATAGGAACTGTTTTTACAATGGAACAGGACTATATGAAAAAAGATTTGCGTGACGAGGGTGTTGAAGTTTATATACCGGATGAAAAAGACAGAGAGCTAATCGGAAAGTATATTTTAGAAGAATTGGAAGTTGGCATAGTAAATGAAAGTACAAGGGGAACATTTAACGAGATAATTGAGAAGATGAAAAAAGTGTATGGCATTGAAGCTGTTATTCTTGGGTGTACGGAATTGCCACTACTGCTTAATGATGGTAATTGCGTTGTGCCATGCCTTGACAGTGTTGAGATACATATAAAGAAGCTTATTGAAATGTTGCAGGAATAATTGGTTCAGAGGTATTCATAGTGAAAAAACTTGATTTAGATAATAAAAAAGCATATTTTCACCTCCCGGGTCTGTTTGAATTCTTTGAGCTTTACAGAAGGTTTTTGCCACTGTTTCGTTCGCACCCTGAATATTTTTATGATTGGTGTGAGATAGGTTCCATATATGGAGCACCACAGGATTGTTTGTGGGCCGGAGGACGTGTGGAATATGGGGAGCAACAACCTGCTGAAGTTTTAAATCTTTTACATGAATATGGTATATCTGCAAGGCTGACATTTAGTAATTCCTTGTTAGAAGAAAGACATCTTTGTGATAAGCGATGTAATCAGTTATGTGAGTTGTTTAATACGAAAAATGATGTTGAGAACGGATTGATTATACATTCAGACTTATTGCTTGATTATGTTAGTAAAAAGTATGAAAATCTGTATTTTGTTTCATCTACTACAAAAGTGCTGACTGATTTTTATAAGTTTGAAAAAGAAGTTGAGCGAGAGGAATTTCGTTATGTTGTACCGGATTTTCGGCTTAACAATAAGCTTGAGCTTTTGGAAAATATGCCACAATATCAGAAGGATAAGGTGGAATTTTTGTGCAACGAATGTTGTGATTACGAATGCAAAAACAGAAAGAAATGCTATGAGAATGTGAGCAGAATTTACGTTGAAAACGTAGACTCAAATGCTTTGTGTGCTTCGCCTGATGCGAGGGATGGGTATCGTTTTACAAAGGCAATGAATAATCCGGGTTTTATTGGAATTAGGCAGATTCAAAATTGGTATTTACCGATGGGATTTTCTCAATTCAAAATAGAAGGCCGAGGGCTTGGCAGTGCACTGGTGCTTGAATTCCTTTTATATTATCTGACAAAGCCTGAGTATCAGATACATGTGCGTGAAGAAGTGTATCTTGATAATATGCTGGATTTATTTTAAACAACTTTCGTTCATTTTTTTTATTATTAGATTGTGAGATGACTGATAAATACGTTTATTAAAGGAGGAAATACACATGGAGATATGGGATCTTTATGATAAGGATGGTAACGTAACGGGTGAGGAATGGGTTCGTCAGTTTGGTAACTTCAGGGATATCCCTGATGGAAGATATCATCTGGTTAGTGATATTTTAGTGCAGCATGTGGACGGGACTTTTTTATTGACTAAAAGACACCCTGACAAAGATGTCTATCCGGGATTTTGGGAAGCGAGTGCCGGCGGTTCGGCTAATAAGGGTGAGAATCCTATTGAGTGCGCAAAACGTGAATTGTTTGAAGAAACAGGAATCGAGGCAGAGGAATTTGAACTTATCAACAGGGTATTTAGAGAGCCAAGTCATAGTTTGATTTATTCATACGTGACAAAGGTTGATTGTGATAAAGACAGTGTTGTTTTGCAGGAAGAAGAGGCTACAGAGTATAAATGGGTTGATGATAAGGGTCTTTTGGAGTATGCAGATTCAGATTCTGCAATTAAGACAAGCGTAGAAAGATATAAGCCTTTTTATGATAAATTAAGGGCGAAATTACGCTAAATAAGGGGATGTAACCGGCAGTTGACAAGGTTCAAACAGGCGGTTGCCAACATTCAAGGTCGTGTTGGTAGAGTTGTAACAGTATAAAATGATACACTGACGTCACAAAGAAAAAAGGAGGTATGCAAATATGAATATTGCAGACAGAATTCAAAGTTTAAGAAAAGCAAAGGGAATATCTCAGGAACAATTAGCTGACGTTGTAGGTGTGTCAAGACAGGCTGTTTCAAAGTGGGAAAGTGAGCAGACGATTCCGGATTTGGAAAAAATAATTATTATGAGTGATTATTTTGGTGTGACTACAGATTACATTTTAAAAGGAATTGAACCTGTCCCTCAGGAAGCTGATCATAAGACAATCGGTGATGTTCTTGATCAGAAAATACTTACCCATGAGAATGGAAATAAAACAAAGAAGATTCTTAGATATGCAGGATTTGTTTTTCTTGGTGTTTTAGCAATAGATGTGTTGTCGTTAATAATCTATGTGATTGTTAACGGCGGACTTCCGGTGTAAGTGGGGAGGGGATAGGTATGGAGAATGTTACATTACAATGTAATAAAATCAGCACAAGAAAGACTATCATAGCCGCATTGGTATCAATGGCTATCCTCATTTTTTCACAGACTGCAGCGGAACTTTTGGCAAGCTTACTTGTTGTTTTAAGTGTTCCGGAAGGTGCATGTAATATTGTCGCAGGTGTTTTATATCTTTTAATTGCATACGTAATGCTTAGATTTTTTGTGAAAAAGATTATAAAATATCCAATGAATGATATGGGAATGCCTAAGTTTCGGGTAAAGATAAAATATATTGTTGTTGCACTAATTTTACCCGTGACTGTAATGGCGACATATTTATTGGTATTTGACGGGAAATATGTTACACAGGATATTAGCAAAAGCCATGCTTTTGAAATCTTAGGAGCAGGAATATTTTTCACGGGAATTGCATGTGGATTTGTTGAAGAAATGGTGTTTAGAGGTGTCATTTTAAATCTGCTTAAGAAAAGATGGAATGATAAAATTGCAGTGATTGTTCCGTCGGTGTTGTTTGGAGTTGTACATATTCTTGGAATGAATTATTCAATTGCCAGTTGCCTTCTTGTTATAGTTGCAGGTACGATGGTTGGTATTATGTTTTCGGTAATTGCAATCGAAAGCGGTTCTGTGTGGAATAGCGCGATAGTTCATGTTATCTGGAATATTGTGATTGTAGGTGGAGGTCTTAGCGTTAGTGAAAAAACACAGGAAGACGCTTTGATGACATATGTTCTTGATAATAAATCATTTGCGTTTACCGGCGGAGAATTCGGGATTGAATCATCTGTTATTGCAGTGATAGGATATATAATAGTTATAGGTGTGGTCTGTGCAACTGCAAGTTGCGTGCGTGCTAAAAAACTTCGTGCTAGAATATGAAAAAAAG
>CACXFB010000008.1 GCA_902766825.1 uncultured Lachnospiraceae bacterium | reverse complement strand
GGGGACAGCGAGCGGCGAAGCCGTGAGATGTCTAAGTCCTGAGCAAACCCAACGAAAGAAACGTTGTGAAAGGATAAACAGGACGAACGGAGGTATTTTATGATTGGTCTTATAGTTGCATTTACTAACAACAGAGTTATCGGTAACAATGGCATGATTCCGTGGAGAATCAAGGGTGAGCAGCAAAGGTTCAAGGAGCTTACAACAGGCAACGTTGTTGTTATGGGAAGACGTTCGTATGAAGAGATAGGAAGACCGTTGCCTAATCGTGATACGATAGTTGTCTCTAATACTAAGAAATTCGAGGCGGATAATCTTATTACCGTAGGTAGTCTTAAAGCAGCTATAGATACAGCAAAGGAGAGATTTCCGGGTAAGAATATATATATTTCAGGTGGAGCAGGCCTTTATAAAGAGGCGATGGATCTTGTTGAAGTAATGTATATTACAAAGATTGATGCTGTTATAGAGGGAGATACGCTGTTCCCTGAATTTGATGAAAATGAATTTGATTGTGAGTTGTACAGACATGTCAGCAAGGAAGAGACGGGAAGTTACTCATTTGATTACCTTACATATACGAGAAAGACAGCAAAGCTCGATTCGCTTTTTAATTTTTTCAGAGAGATTGATAAGGAGAAAATGATAGGCAGACAGACTTATCTTACAGGAGCGGTCAGAAAGGAAAATGATGCCGAGCATGCATGGCATATGTCGGTTATGACACTTCTTTTAGCAGGATACGCTAATGAGAAAATAGATGTTTTAAAGACCATTTCCATGCTTCTTATTCACGATCTTGTTGAGATATATGCAGGCGATACTTATGCCTATGATGAGGAAGCAAAGAAAAGCCAGAATGACAGGGAAAAGGCGGCAGCGGACAAACTGTATTCGTTATTGCCTAAGGAACATGCAGAGTATCTTAGAGGACTCTGGGAAGAGTTTGAGTTGTGGGAGAGTCCTGAGGCAAAGTTTGCACATACAATGGATAACATACAGCCACTTATGCTTAACGCCGCTAACAACGGTAAAAGCTGGGTTGAGAACGGTATAGCATTATCGCAGGTTTTAAAGAGAAATGAAAGATGCGCCGAGGGTTCAGATGAGCTTTGGAATTATGCGTATGAGAACTTTATAAAACCTAATGTGGAAAAGGGCAATTTAAAGAACGAATAAAAAATAAAAATTTTTTTAAAAATATTGCAACATTTCACAAAGTGAAGATGCATCAAAAAGCGGATCTTTTACGCAATATAATGTTGTTACACAGGAAAATGATAATGTTTCCTTTAGAATCTACGAATCGGGAAGTGTTGAAGTTGTTAAATAAATTATATTTTTGATTGAATATATGCAGGAATATATTTATAATCGATATATATTATTGTAATTAAAGAAAGGAAATCAAAATGAGTAATTACGGTATTAACACAAAATGCGTACAGGGAGGATATACACCGGGAAACGGAGAGCCTCGTCAGATTCCTATAATTCAGTCAACAACTTTTAAATATGATACAAGCGAAGATATGGGTAAGCTTTTTGATCTTGAGGCTTCTGGATATTTCTATACAAGACTTCAGAATCCTACTAACGATTATGTTGCTGCAAAGATTGCAGAGCTTGAAGGCGGTAGCGCAGCAATGCTTACATCTTCAGGACAGGCAGCTAACTTCTTTGCATTGTTTAACATTTGCGAGTGCGGAAGCCACATCGTTGCTTCATCTTCAATCTATGGAGGAACATTTAATCTTATTGCCGTAACAATGGCTAAGATGGGAATTGAAGTAACATTTGTTTCACCTGACAGCACAGAAGAAGAGCTTCATGCTGCATTTAAGGATAACACAAGAGCAATGTTTGGAGAGACAATTGCTAACCCTGCTCTTACCGTTCTTGATATTGAGAAGTTTGCAAAGGTTGCTCATGAACATGGAGTACCTCTTATTGTGGATAATACATTCCCTACACCTGTTAACTGTCGTCCTTTTGAGTGGGGAGCTGATATTGTAACTCACGCTACTACAAAGTATATGGACGGACATGGTGCGGCAGTAGGCGGTGCCATCGTTGACAGCGGTAAGTTTGACTGGATGGCTCACGCAGACAAGTTCCCTGGACTTTGCACTCCGGATGAGTCATATCACGGAATAACATATGTAGAGAAGTTTGGTAATGCAGGTGCATTTATCACAAAGTGTACTGCTCAGCTTATGAGAGATTTCGGATGCATTCCTTCACCACAGAATTCATTTATCCTTAACCTTGGTCTTGAATCACTTCATGTGAGAATGCCAAGACACGTTGAAAATGGACTTGCTGTTGCAAAATTCCTTAAGGAAAGTGATAAGGTTGCATCAGTTACTTATCCGGGACTTGAAGGTGATAAGTACTATGAGCTTTCTAAGAAATATATGCCTAACGGCGGATGCGGTGTTGTTTCATTTGAGTTAAAGGGCGGAAGAGCTGCTGCAGAGAAGTTCATGAAGAATCTTAAGCTTGCAGCTATTGAGACTCATGTTGCAGATGCAAGAACATGTTGTCTTAACCCTGCTACATCAACTCACAGACAGCTTACACCAAAGCAGCTTGAGGAGGCAGGAATACCTGAAGGACTTGTAAGAATGTCTTGCGGTATTGAAGATAAGAATGATCTTGTTGCGGATATTGCACAGGCACTTGATGCAATTTAATTGCGGATTGTAAAGGTAAATATTTATTATGGCAAAGAAATATTATGCTGTTAAGGCAGGTAACACCCCGGGAATATATTATTCCTGGGATGACTGCCGCAAACAGGTTGAAGGATATACAGGGGCAGTTTATAAGGGATTTGATAATATAACAGAGGCTGATGAGTTTATTCGTGGAGCGGTATCTTCTGATAAAATGTCGCCAACAATGACGAAAGAAGCAGTAAAGACAGCGGCAGATACAACATCACAGACTCTGAACAATACAGATGATAACGATACGGTCATTGCATATGTTGACGGAAGTTATGAACATTCCATAAGAAAGTATGCATATGGCTGTGTTATTTTATATAAGGGAGAATGTGCAGAGTTAAACGGAAGCGGTAATGACCCTTCACTTGTGGACATGAGAAATGTTGCAGGAGAGATTCTTGCAAGTTCCTATGCGGTTAAATGGGCTATTGAACATGGTGCAAAATCCATTAACATTTTCCATGATTATGAGGGAATTGCAAAGTGGGCATTAGGTCAGTGGAAGGCTAACAAGGAAGGCACGATGAAGTATCGTGATTACATGAAACATTGCATGAGTAAGATTAATGTTTCATTTACAAAGGTTGCGGCGCATACAGGTGTTGAACTTAATGAACGTGCCGACCAGCTTGCCAAAGCTGCACTTGAAAAAGAGTAGATATAGGAGTCTGACGTGAAGATAATAGGAAGAATACATACTGACTTTCCCGAAAAATTCGGGCTTCCAAGGCAGAGCGGACTTGTAAGTGAGCTGACGGGAGAGATAGTGTTTGAGGCGCAGTACAAAAATGAGCAGGCTCTAAGGGGGCTTGAGGGATATTCGCATATATGGCTTTTGTGGAAGTTTGATGTGCCTGATACGGATGAATTTCGTCCTATGGTTAAGCCACCAAGACTCGGAGGTAACACGAGAATGGGCGTATTTGCGACAAGGTCGCCTTTTAGGCCTAATCCGATAGGATTGTCCTGCGTTAAGATTGAAAAGATTGATTTAAAGAATCCTAAGGGGCCGGTTATTTATGTGTCCGGAATCGACATGGCGGACAATACGGCGATTATTGACATCAAGCCATATCTGCCTTATACGGACTGCAGACCGATGGCCAATGATGGATTTGCGGGGGATGTGATTGATGAAGGACATTTTCTTGAAGTAGATATTAAGTCAGAGGACTTAGAACTTTTTAGCGAAGATAAAAGAGAAGCACTTATTAATACTTTAAGACAGGATCCCAGACCCGGGTACACATATGAGGATGAGAATCGGGAGTATGGGATTTTATTTTGCAAAAAAAATATAAGATTTAAAGTTAAGGGTAACATGCTCAAGGTGGTGAAGGTTGAGGATGAAGCAGATTATAACAGGGATACTCGCGCACGTTGATGCGGGAAAGACGACTCTTTCGGAGGCGTTGCTTTTTAAGGGCGGTACGATACGAAGTCAGGGAAGAGTTGACCATAAAAATGCATTTCTTGATATAAATGAACAGGAGAGGGAGAGAGGGATTACCATATATTCCAAAGAAGCCATGATTGACCTTGGTGATGCGCATATTACGCTTTTGGACACCCCGGGGCATGTGGATTTTTCTCTTGAGATGGAAAGAGCACTGCCGGCGATGGATGTTGCGATTCTTGTGGTAAGTGCAACGGAAGGGATTCAGGCGCATACCAGAACGTTGTGGAAGCTTCTTGGAAAATATGACATACCGGTCTTTGTGTTTGTCAATAAGATGGACAGAAGCAGCGAGGATAATGCTGCATTAATGGTGCAGCTAAAGAAAAATCTAGGAGAGGGATTCGTGGATTTTTCGGCTGTCGGTGTGACACAGGCGGATGATGAATTATATAGCGTTGCAGAAGAAGTGGCGATGTGTGATGAGAATCTGCTTGATTTTTATCTTGAAAAAGGTTTTGTGACAAAAGAGCAGGTTGGTGGACTTGTAAGCGACAGAAAGCTTTTTCCGGTATACTTTGGAAGTGCGCTTAAGCTTATTGGAATTGATGAATTCTTAGAAGGACTTACAGAGTTTACGGAGGATAAGACATATCCGTCTGAGTTTGGTGCGAGAGTGTATAACATTTCGAGAGACGACCAGGGCAATCTTCTTACGCACATCAAAGTGACGGGCGGCAGTCTGCAGGTAAAAAGTCTTCTTGATATGGGCGAATGCGAAGAGAAAATTAACCAGATAAGAATATATAACGGCGCAAAATATAATGTGGTAAATGAGGTGGCAGCAGGAGCTGTCTGTGCTGTTACAGGGCTTTCTAAGAGCTATGTGGGACAGGCTTTTGGTGAATGGGAAACTGATGTAACACCGGTTTTAACGCCTATACTTACTTACAAAATGAATATACTTAGCGGGCAGGATCCTACGGCAGTAATTCCGAAAATGATGGAGCTTGAGAGGGAAGAGCCGGGGCTTAATGTGCGCTGGAATAAAGAAGCCGGTGAGATTAATGTCGGACTGATGGGGGAAGTTCAAAGTGAAATTCTTAAGGAAGTAATAAAGAAAAGATTTGGAATAGATGTGTCATTTGACAAAGGAAGCATCATTTACAGGGAAACTGTGGCGGATATGGTGTACGGTGTCGGACATTTTGAACCACTCACCCATTATGCTGAGGTCGTGCTTAGAATTGAGCCGGCAGAAAGAGGAGAAGGAATTGTCATAGAGTCCGATTGCAGTGAAGATGTTTTGTCAAAACACTGGCAGAAACTTATATTATCGAACCTTGCAGGCAAAAGACACAAAGGAGTTCTGACAGGATCACTGCTTACGGATGTAAAGATAACACTTACTCACGGAAGGGCACATTATAAACATACTTCCGGCGGAGATTTCAGGCAGGCGGCACTTAGAGCCGTAAGGCAGGGCCTTATGCAGGCACAAAGTGTACTGTTAGAGCCGTTCCTTGATTTTGAGCTTGTCCTGCCGTCGTCTTCTTTGGGACGTGCCATGAGTGACGTGCAGAATATGCACGGTACGATAAATGTTGATGATAATGACGGAAACGTTGCAAGGGTGACGGGATATGCACCGGCGGTCCTTATAAGGGATTATCATCTTCAGGTCGTGTCGTATACGAAGGGCGAAGGAAAACTTTCACTTGGTTTCAGGGGATATGAACCTTGTCATAATGCTGACGAGGTAATTGCCGCTAAGAGATATGAGCCTACGGCAGATATAAAAAATACACCGGATTCGGTATTTTGCGAAGGTGGTGCCGGATTTGTCGTTCCGTGGAATCAGGTTAAGAATTTTATGCATTCAGAGATTGCAACAGACGGTCATGTAATTAAAAGTGATGATGTAATGCTAAACACTGCTTTAAATGATAACCGGTCAGCAGGAAGTTCTCGCAGGGTCTCAGAGTATACAGGTTCCTATGAGGATGACAAAGAGCTTGAAAAGATTTTTAACAACACTTTCGGAAAGAAAAATAATAGTAAAGGTACTAGCAATAAGCAAAGACTTTTTGAAAACAGACCTGAGAGTGTTACGAGTTCCACAGATGCTGCGGGGGCTGCGCCTGTTAAAGAATACAAAAAGAACAGAGAGAAGGCAGTTAACAGGGATAAATATCTGTTAGTTGACGGCTATAATATCTTATTTGCATGGGATGAACTAAAAGAACTTGCGGATTCAAATATTGATGGTGCAAGGTCAAGACTCATGGATATACTTTGTAACTATCAGGGTTACATGAAATGCAAGCTTATAGTTGTGTTTGATGCATACAAGGTCAGCGGACATAGACTTGAGAGCTTTGAATATAATAATATAACGGTTGTCTACACGGCTCATGCCCAGACTGCAGACAGTTACATCGAGCAGTTTGCGCACGATATGTCGGGAAAACATGATATTTGTGTCGCAACATCCGACAGACTCGAGCAGATGATAATTATGGGAAGCGGATGCACAAGAATGTCGGCAAGAGAGTTTTATCTTGAAGTTGAAAGAGTAAATTCATGCATACGTGAGCGGATTAACGATTCTGCGACCGCAGGCGGCGATACTGCGTAAGGAGGTAAAATGTATGGCGGATAAACCGGATTGTGAAAAAGGGGAGAAGGGCACTGACCGTAACAAAGAGGGAATAGCTTACGGAATGCTTGGGATTGTACTTAATTTCTTTCTTTTTGGAGCAAAATATTTTGCAGGGGCAATTACAGATTCCATTGCGATAATTGCGGATGCATTTAACAATCTTTCGGACGCGGGCTCATCATTTATAACAATGGTTGGATTCTATCTTGCAGGTAAAAAGCCTGACAGTGACCATCCGTACGGACATGCAAGATATGAGTATATCTCGGGATTTGTTGTTTCGCTTGCCATTATTTTAATGGGTATTGAGCTTGCGAGAAGTTCGATTGTGAAAATACTTCATCCGGTCAAACCCGATACGGATACGGTGGCAATTGTTATTCTTATTATCTCTATAATTGTTAAGGCGGTAATGGCCGGATACAATTATTTCGTAGGAAAAAGAATTAATTCTGCTGCCATGAAGGCAACGGCAACCGACAGTATATCGGACATGATAACAACATCTGCAGCGCTTTTATCCATTCTTATAATCAAACATTTTGGATATAACGTGGATGGATATGCAGGACTTTTGGTAGCTGGATTTATTCTGTTTGCGGGTTTTATGGCGGTAAAAGATACGCTTGATCTTCTGCTTGGCAAAACACCTTCAAAAGAATATCTTGATAAACTTGAGAGCATCGTCATGTCTTATGATATGGTGCTTGGAGTTCATGACATAATGGTTCACGATTACGGCCCGGACAGAGTCATGGTTTCACTTCATGCGGAGGTTCCCGGGGAAGAAAGCGTATTTGTAATTCATGATGTAATCGATGCCATTGAAAGAAGACTGAAGGATGAACTTGGATGTGATGTTACAATCCACATGGATCCGGTGCAAATCAATGATGAAGCGGTCATGGAACTGCGAGTTAAGATTGAAAATGCGATTAAAAATATTGATTCGAGAATTACGCTTCATGATTTTCGGGTGGTTACATGTGATACGCATAAAAATGTTATTTTTGACGTGGTCGTGCCATATAAATTCAAAAGTGATGATGCGAGTATAATGAGAATGATAGAGGAAGAAGTTTATAATATCGACGGAACACTGATTCCTGTTATAACGATTGACAAATCGTATGTGAAATAAGATAATTAACTTCTATAATATGTTTTTTTCATTCTGAAGGAGGAGAAGAAAATTGCCTATTAAGATTATGGATTCGCTTCCGGCAACAGCAACGCTTGAAAACGAAAATATATTTGTAATGACAGAATACAGGGCGATGCATCAGGATATTCGTCCGTTAAGTGTGCTTATTTTGAACCTTATGCCTACAAAGATTGTGACGGAGACACAGCTTTTACGTAAGCTTTCTAATACTCCGCTGCAGGTAAATGTGGAGCTTTTAAAGACTGCAAGTTATAATCCGACTCACATTGACCAGAGCCATTTGGACAGCTTCTATGTAACATTTGATGATGTCAAGGACAGACAGTTTGACGGAATGATTATAACCGGTGCACCTCTTGATTATATAAAGTTTGAGGATGTTAACTACTGGGATGAAGTATGTAAGATAATGGAGTGGGGGAAGACTCACGTTCATTGTACATTCCATCTTTGCTGGGGAGCTTATGCGGGACTTTACTATCTGTACGGAATACAAAAAAGAGACAGGGATACAAAGTTGTCCGGAATATATCCGCACGAGATTTTAAAGAAGAAATCACCGCTTTTTAGGGGCTTTGATGATGTATTTTACGCACCTCACTCAAGAGCAACGGAAGTTTTAAGAGAGCAGATTGAAGCGGTTGACGAGCTTGAGATTCTTGCCGAATCACCACAGGCGGGAGTTGCAATGGTTAAGACCAAGGATTCAAGACATTTCTTTGTAACATGTCATCTTGAATATGATGGAGATACACTGGCGCTTGAATATTACAGAGATAAAGAAAAAGGAATGAATCCTAAGATTCCTGAGAATTATTTCCCTGATGACAATCCTGATAATGAGCCGGTTGTCAACTGGCGTTCAGCAGGACAGCTTTTATTCTCGAACTGGCTTAATTACTACGTATACCAGACAACTCCTTATGACTTAAGAAAGATAAGTCAGGAAAAATAAAGATAACAGTATTGCAAAGGAGGAAATATGAAGTATTTAAAGAATATCAGATATAATTCACCGGTAATACTCAGTTTTGTATTTTTGTCACTGGGTGCACTGATACTTGGTACAATCACAAAAGGATTGACTAACAGAATGTTTTTCAGCGTGTACAGATCATCGCTATTAAATCCTTTTACGTACATAAGATTGTTCGGTCATGTACTTGGACATTCTGATTTGCAGCATTTTATGGGAAATATGACTTACATACTTTTGCTTGGTCCGATAATTGAAGAGAAATATACAAGTAAGAATCTTCTTGAAATGATAGGAATAACAGCAGTTGTAACCGGAGTTGTCAATATGATTTTCTTTGACAGCGCATTGCTTGGAGCAAGCGGAATAGCATTCATGTTTATTATATTGTCATCGATAACGGGAATAAAAGACGGAGAGATTCCTCTCACACTTATAATTGTGGTAATATTCTTCTTAGGACAGCAGGTAATTCAGGGAATTACACAGCACGACAACATTTCACAGCTCACACACATAATCGGTGGAGTGCTTGGTATTGTGTTTGGTCTGATGCTTAACAAAGATGAGGCTAGCACCAGCCCCCATCAAGACGGATTACCTGGCCTGTAAGATATGAATTATTGTGGCAGATTTCAAATACGAAGTCTGCCACTTCTTTTGTTGTTCCAAGACGCCCTGAAGGAATCTCATCTATAAGGGCGGTTTTTTCGTCAGGAGAAAGGAAGCTGTTCATGGATGTGTCGATGGCACCGCAGGCTATGGCATTAACCTGAATGTTGCTTGGAGCAAGCTCTTTTGCCAGTGCCATGGTAAATGAGTTCACGCCACCTTTTGTAGCGGAGTATGCCACTTCACATGAAGCACCGATGCATCCCCATACTGACGATATATTAACAATCTTACCTTCTTTTTGATGAACCATGTGTGGAATGGCCTGATGGCAGCAGTTAAAAACAGATGAAAGATTGCTGGACACAATGCGGTTCCAGTCATTTGCAGTCATATCGGTAAGAAGCCCCACATATGATATGCCGGCGTTGTTAATTAATATATCCACTCCGCCAAAACAAGCGTTAATCTGCTCAAACATTTTTTGTGTGTCATCATAACTGCCGGCATCACATAAAAAGTCAAGACACTGTGCGCCCATGCCTGTAATAATTTTTTTAGTATCTTCTAATTCATCCGCACTCTTAGATGAAGTAATGACTATATTATATTTTTCCCTTGCAAAAGCGATGGCAATTGCCTGACCGATTCCTCTTGATGCACCTGTAATAAGAACTGTTTTTGTATTCATGCGCTACCTTAGTTACCTTCCTGTACCTTTTATGAATTATTGAATGAATCATTGTTTGTTTTATTGAATGATTCATTATGTGAATTATTGAAAGATTCATTATGTTTTATTGCTGTGATTTGGTTACTGACTAATTGTATCACAACAAATCAGAATGAGGGTACAGTTTTCTGCGAAATATAATTAATTAAGGAGCGCATCAAGTTTTGAACTCATTGCGTCCGGGCTCATTGCACCCGTTGCAGAGTCAACAACACGCCCGTCTTTTATAAAGAAAAAGCTAGGAATTGACATTACTCCGAATTGTCCGGCAAGTTCTGGATATTTGTCGGTATTGATTTTACCAACCTTAACCTTCCCGTCATATTTTTCTGCCATTTCCTCAACAACAGGTAACATCATTCTGCAAGGACCACACCAGTCTGCATAGAAATCCACCATAACAGGCACGTCACTGTTTAAAACCTCGTTGTTAAAATTCTCTGCTGTAAATTGATATTCCATAATTAAATCCTCTCTTTCTTTTGATTGCTCTTGTTTAGCTTGAGCTTGTTTAGCTTGCTCTTGTTTTGGTTGAGCTTGTTTTATGTTGTAATTTATTTTTTTATTTTTTGAGTGGGTTTTGTGTTGCAATTTGTTTTTTTGTTTTTTGAGTGGGTTTTGTGTTGTTTTAGGTTGTTTTGTTGTAATGTGTTTTTTTTGTACGGGTGTGGGTTGTTTTGTTGTCCTGATAATGTTATTGTATATGGTATAAAAAATATATCAAGTACGCAGAATATCTTTAGCTGGTACGAAAAAACTGAGTAAAGTATGAATCTGTATTTGGAGGATAATAAATTATGGCAAATGAAAAAGAAACAAAAGAGGCACTTTGTGATGATATCGCAGGCAGGGATTGTGGCCTTAAAAAGGTTATAGATATTGTGGGAGGCAAGTGGAAGATCATGCTCCTTTGCGTGATGGATAAAGAAGGAACAATGCGATATGGAGAGCTAAAGCGTAAAGTCTTCGGAATTACCAATACAATGCTTGCGAACTCACTTAAAGAGATGGAAGAAGCAGGTCTGGTTGAACGCCACCAGTATAACGAGATGCCAGTAAGAGTGGAATATTCACTGACTGATAAGGCCAGAAGCATAGTACCGATTCTTCTGGAACTGAAGCGCTGGGGCGAGAAGAACCTGTAATGATGAGTATTGGTGGGGGTGGAGGATTACGAAGAGTAATGAAACAGTCAACGAACGGCCGAATGAAATATCCCTAGTAGTCCCCGGCGGTGAATTACTAGGTAGAAAAGAAAAATGAAATATATCTAGTAAAAACTCGTGGCGAATTACTAGGGAAAAAAGAGAAATGAAATATCCCTAGTAAAATCCCGTGGCGAATTACTAGGCAGAAAAGAAAAAAGAAATATCCCTAGTAAAAACTCGTGGCGAATTACT
>CACXFB010000007.1 GCA_902766825.1 uncultured Lachnospiraceae bacterium | reverse complement strand
TTATCGATTTTTTTACACCCTCGAAATAACATCTTAATATTTTTGATTTAGATTCCGAAGTTGCCAATCAATTATATATATATATATATGTAGTCAATAGTTTTTTGCATTTTTTATTTTATCAAACATATAAATCAATGATTTTATCTGCTATAAAATCCCCCCTCACATATATACACGCAATAACTCTTTGGCGGTTGCATTTTATCAAAAAAATACTATTCAAAGTTCCTTTATTTTTCAAAGAACTTTGAATAGTAAATAACGTCATTGTTTATATATTCCTGATAGTTTGACCAAATTCAAATGCATTTGATATCATAAGATCCCTTTCTTAGCCGTACGGCTAAGTCAACAGTGAAACGAGGGTGAGTCAATGGGGACGGTTCTTACTGACTCATTCTTTGAAGTTGCCTTTAGTTTGTTATTAGTTGGGGAAGGAATGAGTCAGTAAGAACCGTCCCCATTGACTCCCCGTTTCACTTCTCCTTCACATTCCCGTCATCATCAATTTCAACATTGATTGATATACTTTCCAGATAATCAAATATTTTTCTGCGTTCTTCATCGCTTTGTGCTATCTTTGTCTGGCAATCCATCTGCGTGCCCGGCACCACGTTAACCGTGATTTGCCCTTCATCGCCGTCGCCTTTGAAGTGAAGATTCAAAAGCATGGTGTAAAGCTTCTTTTCATTGAACCAGTAGTTGCCAAGGCTGTACACAATCGGCTTGCCGTCATAGTACTCCATCCCCTGAACGCAGTGACTGTGTGCGCCTACTACCACATCTGCGCCGGCATCAATATATTCTTTACCGGTTGTTAACTGCTCATCCTCAAGCACGGTGCTGTATTCTGTTCCCCAGTGAACAAATGCTATTACAAAGTCCGCATTTTCTTTTGCCTCTTTTATTTCCTGAACAAAAAGCTCAGTGTCGTAGCAAAGAAGTATTCCCGGCGAGTCTTCCGTTGCCTGTGGGGTCTTTTTGTTTTTCTCTGCTCTTGATGCCGCAACAATGGCAACCGTCTTGCCATCAACCGTTGCATAGTAAGGTGTCATTGCCTCCTCAAGATTTTTTCCTGCTCCGACCACATCAATGCCTGCTCCCTTGATGGTATCAAGGGTATCAATCATTGCCTCCTCACCGTAATCATACACATGATTATTTGCAAGACAGGCTACATCCACGCCAAGCTCGTTAAGGTATGCCACCTTGTCAGGATTTGCCCTGAACGTGTACATTTTTCCGGCAAGCGGCGTACCCCTGTCCGAATAAGAAAACTCATTGTTAATACACATTATGTCCGCATCATTCATCATCTTAATGTACTCAGGGCTGATGCACTTGCTTATATCGCCGCCGACACTGTTAAGATAAGTTGTGGTGGTTGTATTGTCATCCAGATTGATGTCGCCGGCAAAGCTTATTGTAAAATCATACGAACCATCCGATTTGGCCTCATCCGCCTGGCCGCTTTTTATTCGATTGTTATCATTTACTTTATCCGCATCGTCCTTGCCACAGCCGGATGCGCAAAAAGTCATTCCCGCAAGCAATGCCATCATCAATATGTAGTTTCTTTTTTTCATACAACATACTCCTCGACTTTCTTTTGTTCCTCAAAAAGCCATTAATATTTTTCACAAAATCAGTGAATACAATCAAATTCCTTGTCAATGCTTAAAGTAACAACACAACAACACATGTTTTTGTGTGTAAAAAAATAAGGCTTGCCTTAGAATGGAGATTTAAAATGAATAAAACATTCCACCGTAACATACCTGTTTTGCTAAGCATAATTGTCTTACTTATCACTCTTATATTTATCCTTCGCTCATTTACTTACGGCAGCAGTCTTCAGGAGAGCATTGCAGGTAAATTAGTCCGCTTCCATGTTGTTGCTAACAGCGACAGCAAACAAGACCAGGCTCTAAAGCTCAAAGTCAGGGATGCCGTACTTGAATATCTAAAGCCTGTAATGTCAGATATCGATACAGATTCAGGATTTGACACTGTCGTGCATATACTAGACGAACAATGCCCCGCAATAGAAGACGTTGCAGAAAATGTAATCAAAGAACAAGGCTATGATTACAAAGTAAATGCCCAAGTGTGCGAGTGCTATTTTCCCGCCAAAGAATATATGGATATAATGCTTCCGCCGGGCGATTACACTGCTCTTAAGATTACAATCGGTGAGGGTAACGGTCACAACTGGTGGTGCGTCATGTATCCAACTTTATGCTTCCTTGACAGCACTAACGCCGCTCTTCCCGTCGCTTCAAAAAATGAACTTAAAACCATCCTCACCGACAAAGAATATGACAGCATCATAATTGAAACCGATGCCAATGACACCAACACCCAAAATAACACCGACAATAAACATGACAACAACATTGAAAATGATGATGCCGATACCGACAACGAGATAACCTTCTCATTTCGCACACTTGAATGGCTAAAAGGTCTGTTCGATTAATCTATGAATCATCAGATTCTCTTTCTTATGATGGTTACCTGATTTGTAATATGGGCAGCAATATTTTTTGTTGCCTCCTCCACATTATGATTTTCAATATTGTCAATAAGAACAAGGTGCTCTCTTAACATCTGCTCATGCGTTGCTTCATCCTTAAGACTCTCTAATCTGTATCTGTACAGAACCTGTCTTAAATTGCCAAGCAGCTGGATAAGTCTTTTGTTATCAGTTGCTTCAAAAATGATGTCATGAAACTTTTCATCTATCACCGCAAGCTTTTGTGCATCGTGTTCGCTTATAACCGACTCATACTCTGCACAGTTTTCATGAAGAAGTTCTATCTGCTCTTTTGTCATCTTGACGCAGGCAATCTCTATTGCAAGCTTCTCAAGCGCATTTCTCACATAAAGGGCATCCTCTAAATCCTTCTCGGTAATGTTGGCAACCTGTGCTCCTTTTCTTGGAACCATAATAACAAGACCTTCAAGCTCAAGCATTCTTATCGCCTCACGGATTGGAGTTCTTGATACACCAAGCTGGTTAGACAACGGAACCTCTTTAAGCTTTTCGCCCGGTTTTAACTGCCCCATAAGAATCTGTTTTCTAAGTGTCGCAAACACCACGTCTCTCAGTGGCAAAAACTCATACTCATTAGTTAGTAGTGGCTCCATCCTTCTTGTCCTTTCTTTCTGTATTGTTAAAAAAATAAGTCAGATAACATCTCTTAACCGACGCATTATCTTTAAGCACTAAGACAGCCTGCTGCGCTTTTTCTTTGTCATCAAATATACCAAACACAGTAGGACCGCTTCCTGACATCATCGCATTAAGCGCGCCGTTATCCCTCATAATATTTTTAACTTCCTCTATCTGTGGGTACTTCTTAATCGTTACGCTCTCAAGCACGTTACCCATGCGATCTGTTACGCCCTTTAAATCTCCCTTTTCAATCGCATCAACCATGCCTTCAATATCCGGATGAACAATGCTGTCATCTAACACAAGGTTCTCATAAACAAACTTTGTCGAAACCCCGAACGCCATTCTTGTTATAACAACATGACAATCAGGTGCCGCTTTAAGTGATGTAAGAGCCTCACCCTTACCCTGCGCCCTTGCCGTTCCTCTCATAAGACAGTACGGAACATCGGAACCAAATCTTTCGCCGATTACCATAAGCTTTTTCATTGGTATTCGAAGGTTAAAAAGCTTATTCATTCCAACAAGCACGGCTGCACAATCAGAGCTTCCGCCCGCCATACCTGCTGCCACCGGCAGTTTCTTGCCAAGATATATATCAACACCTTTTTTGATGTCATACTCATCGATAATATATTTTGCCGCCTTCACAATAAGATTATTATCATCCACAGGTAAAAATCCGGCATTGGTCGTAAGCCTCACTCCCGGCTCATCACTAATCTTTATATTAATACGGTCAAATATTCCAACGGTCTGCATTATCATATCAAGATCATGAAATCCGTCTTCTCTTTTTCTTATTACATCAAGTCCCAGATTAACCTTGCCAAATGCACGCAGATTAATCTCGTTACGTGGTTTTCTTTTCTTTTTGACTTCCTCTGCCATGGCCATACCCTTTCTCTAAACTATCTGATTTTATTTCAACATTTCACACCCGTAAATGCTGTTATACCTTATACTCTTGCATTTTATCATCTAACAAAATCCATTTCAACTGCATTTTGTATACAGTATACTCTGATTGTGAAAAAAATAATAAATAGTCCTAAAGCCCCACCTCTTACATGCCGATATATGATATAGCAGTATAGAATTTTTTCACGGAGGTAAAAATTATGGACTTATCAATTACAAGCTATACGGCTAATTATGTATCTCAAACTACATCAACAAAGTCTACTAAGAGCACGGATGCTCAAACTGCAAAGAAAACAACAGACGAGGCGGCTGTCTATGAGAAATCTTCTAACGATACTAAAAAGACAAGCTACGACTACTCTGCTACAATACAGCAGCTTAAAGCTGACCAGGCAAACCGTGCTAAGCAACTTGTTGATTTAGTTAACAGCACTATCAACGGACAAGGTAAGGCATTTTCAATTGCAGGTGGAAAAGTTAACAGCCTGTTTGATGACGCGCTTAATGGTCATCTTGCAGAGATATTTAAAAATATCAAAGCCGATGATGCCACAGTTGCACAGGCACAAAAAGATATAGCAGAAGACGGATACTGGGGTGTTTCACAGACATCAGACAGACTTGTTTCGATGGCACAGGCACTCGCAGGCGGCGATCCTTCAAAAGCTGACAAACTTATATCCGCAATCAAGAAGGGCTTCGACCAGGCAAAAGGTGCATGGGGCGAAAATCTTCCTGACATCTGCAAAAAAACCATTGATTCAGCCATCGAGAAGATGGAGCAATGGAGAGACTCAGTACAATAACCTACCTTCATATTACTACCCTAAAATACCGGCGGTATCACCACGAGTTGTGTCTGACACCGCCGGTATTGTTTTCTTATACTATTAAAAGTCGATCTCCCGGTTTTATTTCATCATTTTCAAGATAATTAACTGCTTTAATACAATCTCTCGTTGTTGTAAATCTCTTTGCAACATCCCAAAGCGTATCCGAATCCTTTACGACATATCCAACCATCATAGGGCGCCCTTCAAGCTCCTGCGGCAAAAAGTCCTCCTCTTCAAAACCGACTATTATATTCTTTTTGCTTCTTCCAAACACCATTGTATCGAGATTAATCGCGACCTTAACCTCGCATTCCCTGCTGTCCGTCATCATCACACTGCAATGGTCAAGTCCTGGTCTTACACAGAACACGCTGTCTTTGTTAATACCCTTTGCTTCAATTGAATGTGAAAAAGGTATCATTCCTTCAAATGAGCTTACCGGCATGCGGTCCTCGTTGGTGACATACAACAATGTCACCATCGCAACACCTTCCACGTTGATAACATCCTCACCGATGCTTACATCATCAAGTTTTACCGAAACCGTACTGTTGCAAAGCTGCATCAGTGCAGGCATTGAATCATCCACCCTTATTCTGTCCGTAAGGCGAAGCTTACTGTTGTTCTTAAGCAGTATATTGTCATAATATCCTTCTTCCACAACCGGATGAATCTCTTTTTTCACTCCGTACAAATCAGCCACCACGCTTAGCTGCTCTTCATAGTAAAGCTTAATATCTAAAGAGAGTGCCGCGTCAAGCCCAAGTATTCTCTCCTCACCATCTGCATCAGCCTTAACCGACACCTCCGAGGAAGCCAGTGTGATTCTTACGTCATCTATCATGTCACTGTTGCACCCTGCAACTTCCACGGTGTTATTAAAAATGATCTCCTTCTCGACAAACTCCACATCATTATTTTCCCCGGCATACATTACAAACACCAGCATGCTCCCCTTAATTCCTATCCCGGCATCCGTGGTTCTTGTATCTGTCCCAAGAAGGCTGATATCCGAGTAGAGAATCTCCATAACATTCTGCTTTGAAGAAGGAAGAACAATATCTTCTTTTATCCTTGTAATGTCTTTTTTATTAACCGCAATCTGAGTCACCGTCATTTCCTCATTTATGTACTGGACATCCTCACCTTCCTCTTCACTTATGTCCACTGCGGTTTCGTAGTCATATATATTTTCCGCCACACACTCAAAAGTCACAACAGCGCGTATGGATATTTTTCTCGAATTCACAAGTGATACGTTAAGATCTTCTATAGTGGTATTTATCTTAATGCAGTCGTTAACATCCGCATTTTCCATATTAACCGAATCATTATAAGCCAGTCTTCCGTTCAGACAGTGAATCAACCTTCCGTCCTCACTGCTTATGTACAATACCGTAAATTGCATCTCGCCCTCAACTAAAAGCTTGCCGCCGCTAACCTTATAATTATCAATACACACCTGCGCTGAAGACTTTATTATTTTCTCAACATCAGGTTTGATATCAGGAACATTAAAATCATCATCCAGAGTAATCTGCATTATCTGGCTTTCTTTAATTTTGTTCATATGTATGTTTTTCTTTATCAAATTCACAATAAAAATCCCCCGGATAAATCTAAGCTATATACTTAAATCTATTCGGGGGAAAGTGTAATAATTCCTATTTTTTTATTCAGCCCACTTTAAGTTTGAATTTCTTAATGGCCTTCTCATCTTCTGAATCAACTTTTTCTATGTTGGCTCCAAGACCTCTTAACTTAAGGTCGAAATCTTCATAACCACGCTCGATGAAATAAATCTGATCAACCGTGCTGACACCGTCTGCAACCAAGGCTGCCGTAACAAGTGCTGCCCCTGCACGAAGATCCGGTGCACTTACCTGCGCTCCCATAAGTGAGCTTACTCCTGTGATAATGGCAACATTACCTTCCACCTTAATTGATGCACCCATTCTTGCAAGCTCATCAACATATTTGAATCTGTTCTCGAAAATATTCTCTGTAACAGTACTGGTTCCCTCAGACAATGCAAGAAGTGTTGCAATCTGTGGCTGCATATCAGTCGGAAATCCCGGATATGGCTGAGTCTTAATCTGTGTATGACTGAGTCTCTTAGTAGCAACTACTCTTACCGCATCATCAAATTCCTCAACACTTGCACCAATCTCCTCAAGCTTTGCTGAGATTGACTCTAAATGCTTAGGAATAACATTCTTAATAAGCACATCACCTTTAGTTGCTGCTGCTGCAACCATAAATGTACCTGCTTCTATCTGGTCAGGAATTATTGAATATTCACTTGCGTGAAGCTTCTCAACTCCCTGAATTCTTATTACATCCGTACCTGCTCCCTTAATCTTAGCACCCATACTGTTAAGGAAGTTGGCAACATCAACTATATGAGGCTCCTTTGCAGGATTCTCGATGATAGTCTTGCCTTCTGCCAAAGCTGCAACAAGCATGATGTTGATTGTTGCACCAACAGATGCCATATCAAGATAAATGTGGTTACCCACAAGTCTGTCGGCACTGGCTTCTATCATTCCGTGATCCATATTGACTGTAGCACCAAGAGCCTTAAATCCCTTAATATGCTGGTCAATAGGTCTGCTACCGATGTTACATCCGCCTGGAAGAGCAACCTTTGCCTGCTTATACTTACCAAGCATTGCTCCAAGCAGATAATATGACGCTCTTATCTTCTTAATTATCTCAAGGTCTATACACATAGACTTAATTGTACTTCCGTTAATCTTAACCGCATGCTTATCAACTCTTATAACAGTTGCTCCTATATCCTCAATAGCCTGTAAGAGAACATTGATATCTCTTACATCAGGAAGATTGTCTATCAATACAGTCTCATCTGACATGATAGCTGCAGCAAGAATTCCAAGGGCTGCGTTCTTAGCTCCACCAATTACTACCTCTCCCGCCAAAGGGGTGTTACCTTTTATAATATATTGCTCCATTGCGCACCTTCCAGTATTCATTTTAATTGTCACACTATTCTAACAATGTGATTTAATATATATTCAATCTATTCAAATTAGCAATTTTTCCAACATTTATGCAATCTGCACATAAATTATGCATCTCGTTTGTGCATTGTACTATGTGCATTATAGCATAAAGAATATGATTGTAAAGAGAAAATAGACCATCTTTAAAAATTTATTCTTCATCCTTACGCCTGTTCTCAAAATATACAAATGAGTCTATCGCATCGAAAATATCCTTAAAGGTATCTCTAGGTGCAACATCTATATATTTTCTGAGTATTTCCGTCTGTGCATCGGATTTATACCTGCCATAGAATATATCAAAAAGATTATGTCCTCTGACGTAAATCTTTATGCTCTCCATGTTTTTCTTGATATCTTCTTTTGAGTTTATTCGTATACCCGTAACCTTTAACATTCGCTTTACGCTGCCAAGCTTATAGAGATAATCCTTGTACTTAATCCACAAAGTATTATAGAAATCTTCCACATGCTTAATAACACCGATCTGCTGCATTATTTCCGGCACAAGAAAATAATTCTCGAACGAATAATACTTAAGAACAAGTACATTTCTTGGCGTTACCCTCGGAATACTCATCTCATCCTCTTTCGCCCTCTGGCTGTAGTATCCGCAAAGCTGTTTTACAAGCTGATTAGGATTCTTGCCGTCACTGTCCCTTATCATAAGGAACTGGTCTTTAAGATAAAGCTGGTTAATGTACTTAAGATTTGCATATGTTTTAATGTTCGTACAGCTGTTGGTCGGAATAATGGAAACCCTTGCAAGACTTCCGTCCGGCTTTATTATCTCCGAATAATATTTTTCCAAAAGAAGCGGCAGTCTGTTCTTATCCTGCTTTCCCTCGACAATAAATACGAAGCTTATGTTCATAAGGTCATTTGCCGTGTATCCTAAATCATTTAATATCTCATCAATATCCGTTTCCTCTTTGATGGTTGTATGGTATTCCTCATCAAGCACAACCTGTTTTATCTGCTTTGACGAGAAGTTAAATATCAGATTAGGTGAATGAGTTGAGAAAATGACCTGGTTCTTCTTGGATAACCGGTAAAGAATCTCCGACGAAGTCTTTTGAAGTGAAGGATGAAGATATATCTCCGGATCCTCTATCATGATTATACATGGGATGGCAGTCTCTTCATCTATGTATGCCTCTAACAAAGAAAGGGTAAAAATGCTTTTTAATCCCTCTGACAGGGTTGCAAGCGGACCTTCTGTCCCCCTCTGTCTGTTATGAACAATCGCATCAATATTAAACACTTCATCAGCTTTAAATTCAAAACTGAAAGTGATGTCCTGCATGCGGCTTCCGTTTCTGTGAAAATACTTATTGAGCCTCTCTGAGAAATTGGTCAGATTGATGCTTAAGAGCTTATACTCCATAAGTCTTGCAGTCTCATAAACCGTAAGATCCTGAGGCTTCTTTTTGTTAATTAAGCCAATACAGTTAAAGCATTTTACACACTGCTTGGTCTTATCGAAAATACATCTGTTTTTCTTAAGATCCATAAGGGAATCCCTGTCGTAAAGCCCAAGAATCTCATTTTTGATACTCTCTAAATTTCTGCTGTGATCTATATAATAAACCTTTGGAAATACTTCTTTGATATGAGGATTGTTTCTCTTAAATCCATCATCGTACTTAAGAGTTTTCTGCCTGTTAATCACACACTTAAAACTAAGGCTTGTGCCGTCAAATGACGGGAGCTTGTTGCAAAAATCCTTAATCCACAAATCATATTTTTTGTACTTGCTTACAATGCCAAGCTGATTAAACAGCAAAAGGTCATCTTCCGTAAACTCCACTTTAAACTCGATGATAATATGCTTTGTTATGTCCAGAAAATCTTTGTCCGTAACAACATAATCACCAGCTGCTGCTCTTATGGCGTCGATTACAATAGTCTTACCTGTATTGTTTTTTCCAACAAGGATAAGAGCATTTTCCACGTCCGTAATTTCAAGATCCTTTATTGCCACAAAGTTAGCAATATGTATATAGCTGATTTTCATTACAAACACCCCAATCTGCTATTTTGTTCTGTTGCCTTTTGTCCTGTTACTCTTCTTTGTAGATGTATTCTTGTTGCTGTTTTTATTATTGTTTTTATTAATATTTTTACCCGTTGTGTTTTTCTTTGCAGGCTTCTTTCTGACCGAATACCCGAAGCTTCCGATTTTTTTCCCAAGCATCATATAATCGCCATGTGAATATGCCACAAGATTTGCCTTATCAAGTTCGAGCCTTCCCTTTTCATCAAGAAGACTTTCGTCAACAGCAACTCCTTCCACATTGGCAAGAAACATACTGTGACTTCCAAGCTTTATCTCATCAACAACCTTACACTCGATACATACAGGGCTTTCCTTTATTCCGGGAGCACTTACATGCTCCATCTTTTCTGCCGTAAGTCCTGCCTTTGCAAACTTGTCATTATCACGCCCCGATATAACTCCACAAAGGTCTGCAGCGTATGCAAGATCTTTTGTCACAAGATTAATCACGAACTCTTTACTCTCTTTTATTATATCGTAAGAATATCTGCTTTCTCTTACAGATATCGATACCATTGCCGGCGATGAACATACAGTTCCTGCCCAGGCAACTGTAATGATATTCGGCTTTTCGCCATCTTTTGCAGCACTCACCATAACCGCCGGAACCGGGTATAGCATATTGCCCGGTCTCCAATATTGTTTTCCCATTCTGGTATCTCCTTCACGTTACTGTATTGTATGCAATATCTTGAAAAATGTGTGTTGAACTCCTTTTTATACCATGTTAAAATAGAATTACTCTACACTAACTAAATTACGGCGTATGACGCAGAATCGAGGTTGCCATGGCTTCATCATATCTTGAAATAGACAGAAAGAATACCGACAGCAATGTGTTCATCCATGAAAACATCCGCTACGAAACCACGCGCTTTACCTGGAAAGTTAAGTTCAACACTGCACTTGACCCGCGCACGGTCAATTCGACCAACATGTTTGTTACTACGCTTAATCAGTCACCTGTTCACACAAGCATCATTTACAACAGCGTAGAGAACATGATTGAGATAACACCAACAGGTGAATACAATCCGAACGAGCCATACATACTTAACATCACCAAGAATGTTAAATCGGTATCCGGAAAGCATCTAAAACATGCAGTCCAGATACAGTTCAAGATAAAGTAGAATTTATAATATAATATTTTATATATTGTCGTTCTGAAGGGCTGTCACGATAGGCGGAATAAACTGCTTCTTTCGTGAAACAAGCCCTTTTATTATTATATGGGCTGCCCCGTCCGTATTATTATCCGCACTTTCATCATTTGCAATTGAGAATGCATCATATACAAGCTGGTCCGCTCCGTCTCCCACGCACATAACTTCAGAGTCTCCCTTCATAATATCGGTAAGAAGGAAGAACAGCATATCGAGTCCCTGCTCGCTGTATGCTCTTTCAATATAAGGTCCTATTTTCTTTTTAATCTGCTCAAGCTCACTGCTGTTCATTGAATTAATCTGACCCACGCCAAATGTATTATCTCCTGCACTGAACTTCTTAAAATCCTGGAAGAATATTTCCTCAGGCGCCCTGCCTGACATATTGCTTCCTGCCGCAAACATCTCCTTGGCATACTCCTCAGGTTCTATACCTGCAATACGCGCTAGCTCACATGCCGCATCCTTGTCATACTGCGTACAGGTTGGCGAACGGAAAATCAGGGTATCGGAAAGTATTGCAGAACATAAAAGCCCCGCTGTCTGCTTATCCACTTCAACACCGTTTTCTCTGTACATCTGATATATAATTGTCGCCGTGCATCCAAGCGGCTGATTTCTGAAATACACCGGACTTATCGTCTCTATCGAACCGATTCTGTGGTGGTCTATTATCTCAAGAATATCGACCTCTTCAAGACCGTCCACCGCCTGTGAACGTTCATTATGATCCACAAGAATTACTTTTTTCCTTCTGGCATTAAGCAGATCCCTTCTGGATATCATTCCGATAAAGCTTCCTTTTTTATCAAGCACAGGGAAGTCTCTGTGGGATTTTTTAGCCATGATTTCACGTACATCATCTATGTAATCTTCCGTGGTAAAACGAATCAGATTATCCCTTTTCATAAAATAACTTATAGGAATACTCTGATTAATAAGTCTTGCCACCGTAAATGTATCAAACGGCGTTGTGATAACGGCACAGTTATTGTCCGTAGCCAGCTTGATTATTGTTCTCGAAACAGGCGCACCGTCACTTACGATAATGCATTTTGCCTTCATCTCAATCGCGCAAAGCTGCGACTCATATCTATTACCAAGTATAACTATATCATTTTCCTCGATATAGTTCTCCATTAGGTCAGGATTGGCTGCCGCAATGAGAACCTTACCTCCGGTAAGATGGTCTGTGTCGCTTCCGACTATAAGTTTACCGTCAAGCGTCTCAACAATATTTGAAAATGAAGTCTTTGCCTTTGAAAGAATCTCGCTATCATATATATCCATGTACGACTTTGCGATATCACCGATTGTGATAACACCTTCAAGAGTATCTTTATCAACAACCGGCAGTGTTACTGCATTGTTTTCTCCCATAAGAGCCCATGCATTTTTTATGGAAATATCATCGGTAACTCCGGTCACCTTACGTATATCTATGTCTTTAACCTGCGTTCTCACATCAGACATATACCCCGGTGCTTTGACCGCAAATCTGTCAAGTACAAACCTTGTCTCTGCATTTATCTGACCTGCCCTGCGCGCCTTGTACTGACTGTTTGAAATCTTATTTTTAAGATTTGCATATGCAATGGCTGAACAGATGGAATCTGTATCAGGATTAATATGTCCGATTATATATACTATTTCATTATCATTTCCCATGAAATTAATCCTCCTGTCTGCACACCCTGCACTGCCCCAATTAACTAATACTGCTTCTCAACATCCTGCATTTCAAGCACATTAAAACCGTCTGTGTTCGGTCTCATAAATCCGCCGACACTTCTTTCGTTAGCAGCTTTTATTGCCTTCTCCACCGCTGTCAAAACAAAAGGAATTCTCTTGTCCTGAGGAATTCTGTCAAATGAAGTATCAAGCATCTCATTCATCGCAAACAGACCGCTCTCACTAAATGAGAAGTTCTTGTAAGCTGCATAACTCTTGGCAAAACCGATGAGTTCTTCCTTTGAATACTGTGGCATTGACACTACGTTAGTGAAGTATTTTCTTACCTCCGGTGTCATCATATAAAGTGCCGCAATATTATCATAGTCTGTCTCCAAAAATACAACCAGTCTTCCATTCAGATGAATTATAAGAGTTACAAGCGATGTCATTGCTGCAGGTGTAAGTAGGTGTGCACGCTGAATAATAAGACATCCGTCCGCAAGCTTGCTCTGCTTATGCTCAAGGTCAACATCGTTAAACTTCTCTGCATCGATTCTTGCAATTCTTCCCGAATCAACTATATCCTTTGCACAGGCAACTTTTCCAATCATCTTCGCAATCGTTGTTCTTCCTGACTTGGCATTTCCGCATATAATAAAGTTACCGGTAACCGGATTCTTTACAAGTGCAGCTACTGCACATCTGATGTTAGATCTGAGTGCAGGTATCTCATAATAATTTCTGAAAATCTTCTCGTCTATATCTTCTGTTGCAGAAGCATCATACATCGATGGTGTAAGAAGAACTCCTAACCACTTCATAACATGGTTGTACTCTTCTTCATCAAGATCCTCGCTTTTAATTCCCGAATTATTGTAGTCAGGAATTATAGGCTCTGTTGCATTTGCTATCTCCTTGATATGGACAGGCTCTTTTTCTTCTGCATCATCTTCTTTATCTGAATCTGCTGCATCTATAGCAACCGGTTCCTCTATTGTTTCTTCCTTCTGCTTTGTTTCCTGTGTAACAGGTTCTTCTGCGACCTGTTCTTCATCCTGTTCTTTTTCTTCTGTGACAGTTTCTTTTGTTACATCTTTTACTTCATTTGCAGCTTCAGCTTTTGCTTTCTTTAATTCTTCCCTCTCACTTTCTTCTTTTGCGCGTTTTCTTCTTCCTTACGAATTATCTCGTCAAGCTCAAGATAATTTTCATCCTCTTCATCATCGTACATATGAGCATTCTTAAATATCCTGTCATATTCTTCTATATCTTTTCTCTTAAAAGGCTCATCCTTTTTCTTGACAAACACTTCCTTGAAAAGATTTATCTCTGATAATTTTATCTTCTTTTCTTTGATGCTTAAAATTGAATCCATTAACCCTTCATCATTATCAAACTCACCATCATATTCATAATCCTCATATTCATCGTCATAACTGTAGTCCTCTTCCTCCGACTCATTGTCATAACTGTAGCCCTCTTTTTTATCCTCTTTATCCTCTTTATCTTCTTTTTCTTCCTCATTTATTGCCTTTGTGGCAGTTGATTCTTCCTTATCATCCTTGGCATCAGCATCATTTTCCAACAAATCATTACCGGATACCGAAAATGCACCTGTTCCTTCAGACTCGCTAAAAATCTTATCAAGCTCATCATTAACAAGACTGCTTAAGTTATTGATGAAATCATCACTCATAACATCAACTTCAGACTCATCTTCTTTAAGTTCGTCCGTCCTGTGCAAGTCTTTCTTTGAAACCTCTTCTTTGGTTACAGCTTCATTTGGTTCTTCTTTTTTAACATCTTTAGCATACTCTGAGAAATCTTCATCCTCATCTTCATCTGCATCTGGAGAATCCTTGTAGTTCTCATCATCTTTGATTCCTACAACATCTTCTTCGTCTTCATAAATCTCAGTTACGACCTGAGCAGTCTTAGCCTTCTCTTCCTGTCTGATGAATTCATCAGTAATCTTATCGTTATCTTTAGCATATTCCTCTTCAATCTTAGGTGAAATGGATATGTCTTCTCCGTAATCCTCATCATCACTGCTAATCGCAGCACTCTCAGATGTGGCATCCTCTGCCCCATCATCTTCTTTTGCCATCTTTTCCTTGACCTGATCGATAATGTTATTGAGCTGGACAGTAGCGTTAAATCCGCTGTCAGCACCTGACTGGCCTGTAATTGAATACTGCGTATTATTGCTTATTGCATCTATGTGGTAATCTCTTAAAAGCTTGGCTTTCTCAACGATAACGCCGGCGCCAAACATCATGATAATTGTATTGCACTCACTGATACATTTATCATCATATCCTGCCTTATGATAAAGCTTTGCAAGCTCATATTCCCACTCTTCAATAATGTCAAATTCCTTTAACTGCTCAAGCGAGCGGATAAGCTCATCGTATCCTAATCCTTTAGCCTTATCTATCTTGTATCTTAAAATGAATCTGTTGACATCCCTAGGAGCCATTGCTATGTATTCCTCATAATACTTCTCAGCTTCAACATAATTGTGCATCTTTGAAGTAACACTGATAAGTAGCGCAATAAGTCTTCTTGTGGATGTTCTTTCATGAATTCTCTCAAGTATTTCTTTTGCCTGCAGATACTTTTTATTTTTCTGATAAACCTCAGCAAATATTATAAGGTCATCATAATTCTTTATCTTTGCAACGTTGATAGTTTCAAGAATCTCGCAAGCCTTTTCAAACTGTCTGGACTGCGCATATTTAATTACTTCGTCAACCTTTACAACTGCTTCGTATCTGTCCATCATTTTTACCCTTCCTTTGTTATGTTCATATAAAACTCTTCTAAAGATATCTTTGTTCCGCCCTTGTTTAACAGCTCATCCATTCTTCCCTCACATTTAATCTGCCCGTTTTCAAGCACACACACCCTGTTGCACATCTTCTCGATTTCCCACATATAATGTCCGGTATAAATAATCGTCTTACCCTTTTTGTTAAGCTCGATTATTGTATCTGTTATGATGTTTCTTGAATTAACATCAATACCTACCGTCGGCTCATCCATAATTACTATATCAGGATTGTGCATAAGCGCCGCCCCTATGTTAATTCTTCTCTTCATTCCACCTGAATACTCTCCGACTTTTCTCTTAAGCGTGGCATCGTCAAGCCCGATCATGGCCGATACCTCCTCAAGCGACTTATTAATCTGCGCTTTATTAAGGTGATAAAGTCTTCCCCAGAATTTAAGGTTCTCATATCCGGTAAGCATCGGGTAGAGCGCTATGTCCTGCGGAACAAATCCTATTCTTCCCTTCATGATTCCCGGCGATCTTATGATACTTTTTCCGTCTAACACGATATCTCCGGATGTAGGTTTAATAAGAGTGGCAATCATCGCAAGTGTGGTTGATTTTCCCGCTCCGTTTTCTCCTATAAGACCAATAAGGTCGCCTTCATTTATCTCATAATTAATTCCGTTTACCGCATGCTTATTACTGTAATGCTTAACCAAATTTACGAGCTGCAGTTTTTCCATATATACAATCTCCGCTTTTTCCTATAATCCTAACATACTCTTAACTTCAAGAAGATCCATGTGATCCAATTTGTATGTAGCCTTAACCGCATCGATTTCTTCATCAGTCATCGAAGGTGATATGTTTGAATATATGAAAAATGTATCCATTCCCGCCTTGATAGCTCCACCGATATCGGTTCTTGCATCGTTGCCGATCATTATTGCCGACTCAAGATCAATACCAAATCTCTCATTAAGAATTTTAAAGAATCTAAGATCCGGTTTTCTTGTTCCCTCATCAGAAGAAATAAGTATGCCGTCAAAAATATCATAAATACCAAGGTACTTAAGTTCATACTCAGTAAATATTCTCTGAGCATTAGATAAGAGCCATATCTTACCGCCCGCATCGCGTATTGCATTCAAAAGCTCAAACACTCCGTCATACAATTTTATATAACGTGTAGATTCAATTCTGAAAAACTGTCCTGTGATGGAAGCAAACTCAACACTTACATCAACACCTTTTCTCTTAAACAGCTTCTGAAAAACATACTCAAGCTGAATCTCAGGATAAGCCTCGTGAGCATATCTAGGCAATTCCACTTCAATGTCTTTTTTCATCTTTGACTCATCAGCTTTAACCTCTTCAATATATGCCTCTCTTAACTCTTTCGGAGTATATGCAGCTCCGTTATATCCGTAAAAAAGGCTCATTTTTTTCCATAAATCCTCAATACCTTCATCTGTATTTATATCAACTAAAGTTCCGTATAAATCAAATACATAATCCTTGTACATGTCCATCCTCCATTTGCCTTTTACGGCACTGTTTCAATTAATAGGCATTATGCATAATTCTATCATAAATACAGCAATTATTCAATCAAACATGCTAAAGTTCCAAGGTGAGACATTGCCAAAGATTAAGTTATGATGTAAAGTAAATATGGATTTTTAAAAACAGAATTTATTACAACCGAAGGAGAAATGATTTTGCTGTTTGATATTACATATACTTCTATATACTTTATCTTGTTTGTAGCCGTTACGGCACTGATATATTTTATTTTTCCGTTAAAAAAATACCGGTGGGTTATACTGCTTGCCGCCAACATATTCTTCTATACGGTGGCCGGTTACAAATACGCTTTCTATATATTGTTTACAAGCGCAACCACATACGTTAGCGCACTTGCAATCGAGCACATCAGCGTAACGTCAAAGGAATACATAAAAGAACATAAAAAAGAGTGGGATAAAGAACAAAAGAAAAAATACAAAGCAGGAATCACCCACAAAAAGAGAGCCGTTATGGTCATCGCACTTGTCGTAAACTTCGGCATTCTTGCATTTTTAAAATATTACACGTTTTTTGCACCGTCTCTTGGACTGTTGCTTCCACTTGGAATTTCTTTTTACACATTCCAGTCCATGGGATACATCGTGGATGTCTACCGCGACAAGACACCTGCCCAGAAGAATCCACTAAAGCTTTTGCTGTTCGTGTCATTCTTCCCTCAGATTATTCAGGGACCGATAAGCATCTACAGCCAGCTTGCAAATCAGCTCTATGAACCTCACGACTTTGACTTTACAAGAGCAAAGCACGGAATGCAGCTTATCCTCTGGGGATTTTTTAAAAAGCTCATTATCGCCGACAGAGCGGTCATTGCAATTAACAGTGTCACCGATACTTATGGCTCGCAGGATGGCACTACACTTACACTTACGGTAGTCCTTTACGCCCTGCAGCTTTACGCTGACTTCTCAGGCGGTATTGACATCTCAAGAGGTGTGGCACAGATTCTTGGAATCGACATGATTGATAACTTCAAGCGTCCGTACTTCTCAAAATCAATCAACGAATACTGGCGCAGATGGCACATTTCACTCGGTGCCTGGATGAAAGATTACGTATTCTATCCGGTTGCCATGTCATCAACATTTTTAAATGCAGGCAAGAAAATCAAGAACTCACGCTTTGGCAAGACTGCTGCCGGCAAGCACATAGCAAAAGTTCTTCCAACCGCAGTTGCTTCACTCATCGTATTTCTCATCGTCGGCATATGGCATGGTTCAAGCATGAAATACGTTGCCTTCGGTGTATGGAACGGTGTTGTAATAATGCTTAGCATCCTTTTTGAACCAGTGTTTGACCTAATGGCAGATACGCTGCACATTAACCGTAAGAACTTTTTGTTTGTACTGTTCCAGATGTTTAGAACTTTCATAATCGTACTTGTAGGATATGTATTTGACGTTGCTCCTTCATTTAAATTGGGAATGAAGACAATAGCCGCATTCTTTACCGACCAGCACACGGCATCATTTACTTCTTTCTTTAACGATTTTGGACTGACAGCAAAAGACTACATAATCATTTTAGCAGGTGCAATAATAATCCTTATTTCAAGTATCATTCAGGAGCGCCATCCTGAAACCAATATACGCAAGATGCTTGACACAAAACCTTTTGCACTACGATTTATACTGATTTACGCATGCGTTATCTGCATCATTATTTTTGGAATTTACGGTTCAGGCTACGATGCCGCGGACTTTGTATATATGCAGTTCTAATTAAAAAGACTACCTGTCATTAAGGCAGGTAGTCTTTTAATTTTTCTATTAATTCATAATCTTCAGAAAGCTCTGTTCGCTCTCCTTGCTCAATCAAGCTTTCGCTGTAGCGTACATACGCTTCATAATAATCAGCACATGTCTCCCACTCTTTCTTCTGGGATTCCGTAGGCTCGCCGGCACTAAGACCATAATTGTCCATAAGGTACTGTGTCAAAAACGCCGTAAACTTCTGCTGACCATATACGTTAAGATGATCAAGATTATAAAAATCTTTTTCCTCATCAAGTCCCGTCATGGTAAAATCCTTTTCAAAATTAAGATAGTCAAAACCGTATTCATTAACAATATCGCCTACTGTGTTGGCTCTCTCAAAACGTTCAAAAGTTCTGTTTACCACAATGTGCGGAAAACGTGCAAACACTACATTGGTCAGGTTCTTATCTTTGCAGTACTGCAAAAGATCTCTAAGTCCCTGCTCTTCAATATCAGTAAGCGGCTCCTTTTTGTCAGCCATCTTATCAAGATATTTATTCATGGAACGCTGGTCACTGTGAAATACAAAAGTCTCATTAAGTATTCCTTTAAGATAACCGTATCCTCTAAGCTGGTCCTTAATTATCGTCTTTTGATATTTCATATTGTCCGGGAAATCCGTCCACACGCCATGATACTTTATTATCGGCATATAATACTCAATTGCATTATCAGAGACATTCTGCTTTATCCAGTCTCTCTTCACACTGTCAAGTGGAACATTGTCCGCGTAGTTACGAAGGTTTGCCTCCTTTGTAACCTCTTCCTCGTCGCCGTAGAGAGCACCGTTAAGCTCGATAACGACAAGGTCAGGATTCTGTCTGTCCAGAATGTTCTGAAGCTGGTATTTGTAATTCAATATCGAATTAGCCTGCGTCGCAAAAAGATATCCTCTGACACCGCTTTGGCTGTACGCATATCCCGGTGCATAATCCGAATACACTTCGCTGGCTCCAAGAAATACAACATCCAAAGAGTTCTTATCTTCATCGTAAAAACCCTTAACTCTCTGTCTGTTATGGTCTGCATGACAAAGCACCCATTCCGAAAGTGCACCAACGGTCAATGCCACCACCAGCACAAATGAAATTATTTTAACACTTCGTATAATTATCTTTTTCATCTTACACATCATAATAGTAATCTATTTCGCTGACTTTATCATCTTCAATAAAGAACTGGATTGACTTACCGTCTCCGACTTTATATGCGTAATACATTCCTATCTCATCATATCCTTCACCGTATGCTGCTTTAACAGCGTCTACGCTGTCACCAATCTGAATATCTTTGTTTGTCTTGATGCCTTCTTTGTTGATAACAATCTCAAGCACCATGTCTTTACCGTCAAGCGGATATGTGTTAAGGATAAAGCCATCATAAGTATATGTCTTATCATCACCCTCGCCGTGGCAGCTAAGCTGTGAGCTGACATCCTTTGCCTCTCCTAATGCTGCAACTGCCGCATCAGCATCCGAATTAAGCTCAACATCCACTCCGTTAAAAGTAAAAACTGTATCCTGCGCAGTTACAGTAACATCAGATGTCTTGTTGCCGTCATCCTCTTTTCCTGCATCGTCTTTACCTGCATCAGCATTTCCCGCATCCTCTTTGCCGGCATCATCATTAGCGGTAGCTGTTGCTGTTGCCTTTGGCGAGTTATCAGACTTGCTGCTGTTTGAATCAGATGAATCGCCACATCCTGCAAGCATAAATGCTGATGTCATAACTGCCAGTGAAAATGTAATAAATAACTTAGACTTTCTCATTTCTTTTTTCCATCCTTTGTGTTTTATACTTTTATTTTGTTCTTAAAACAATATTCTATTCAACTTTAATACGCTTCCATTCAGCGCCGTCCTGAATACCCTTCCAGTACTTAACGCTTGAAGTTTCATCATCGTATCTTACTCCAAAGAAATTATCCTCCTGGTTATGAAGGCTCCATTCAGGATCATATACAAGATTATCAACCTCAGCCCATCCGTGTCCGCCACTGTTACATGCATAAGTTTCGGTATATCCGATTCCTCTTGCCATGTATGCAAATGCCGCACCATAACTGAAGCAGTCACCCTTACCATATACAAATATATCATCCGCATAGATTACCGGCCAGTCCATCTCCTTATATGGTGGATCGTGTCTTACTCCTTCAAGGTAAGATGTACGCAGATAATCAAAGCATGCTCTTAACTTTTCTTCTTTTGTCATAGAGCTGTCAGTACACTTTGCAACAGCTGCAAGCGCATGGTTTAATGCTAACTGTGAATCTGTCTCTGCTTTAGTAGCCTCTCCGTTAATAACATTCCATGCAGTGTCACCATCTTTTATGGCATCACAATATCCAAGGTCAATCACGCCGTTCTCGTCTGCATAGTAATAACCATTCTCATCACTTCCGACGATTCCTCCGGTCTGCACCTGTCCCTTAGAATAGTAATATCCTTTACCGTCTTTTTTCTCAAATCCCTCTTTTAAAAGAACAAGAGTAATTGTCATTCCATCTGTAACAAACTCGTCGCCGTTAGACGGAGCCTCATAGTCATCCTTATTGAAGCCTGAGTTAGCTATTGCCTCCTCAACAGTTCCTCCAACAAGCTCAACTTTCTTGGTAGTTGTACCATCAGTTACCGTAACTGTAGCAAATCTCTTTATAGTAATAGAAGAAGCACCGGCATCTGCCCACTTAACATCCGCCTGTGGCTCAACACTGTCCTTAGAAGAAAGTACAATGCCCGCATTGTCTAACAATTCTCCTACCGTCATATCCTTTGTACCTTCTGCAACAACCTTCTTGTCTCCGATATTAACCGTAACCTCGACCTCATTGCTTTCCTGGTTAGAATCATCTTTAGATGAACTTGTATTCTGATTGTCCGATAAAGATAAATTACAACCTGCAAATGATGTTGCCACAAGAGTTGCCATTGTAACCGAAGCAATGCCACGAGCTAAACCTTTACATTTCATAATATTTTCGCCACCTGTTTATCATAATATTTTTTACATATTTTGTATGTTAATATAAGATTTTTTCGTAAAAAATATATAAAACCTCATATTACCTGACCATTATATAACACGCTTTTATTATCGTCAAGGTAAGTATTTGGCTAAAAACAGCATAAAAAACAGACCACAGTTTTCACCATGGTCTGTATAATTTTATTAGACAATACTTTTACTCTAACAAGTTCTTTGCATCATCGGCAACCTCTGCCTCAGGTACTGTAATCTCACTTGTATCTCCATAGCTCACAAGAACTGTCAATACACACTTAGCTTCTGACTCTGCCTCATCTCCTGCAAGTGTTGCAAGAACGTTAGAAAGATCAATTGATATTCCGCTAGGCACTCCATTGTCAAAATAGAAATCAACAGGCACTTCCTTATAACCCTTAGGAAGCTGTGATGTATATGCAGCTATCTGATCCTGTGTAAGTCCTGTCTTACCTCCAACCTGTGCTGCTATTGCAGGAAGATATGTGTTAATTACTTCACTGATTTTTTCTTCACTAAGCTTAATCTCGAACGCATCAAACTCCTTACCATCAACACTCTTCTTACCAAGTGCTTCTGTTGATTTAAGCTTTTCTTCAACCTGCTTCATAACATCATCGTTAAAAAGTGTTGTATTAAGTGATGGAACATATCCAGCCATCTGTGATGCATATTCTTCAGGCATTTCTGATTTAAGATACTTTCCGCTTTCATCCTTAACTTCTACATAATACTTTCCATCATCTCCGGCAAAAGTATAAAGTTCAATATCTTTCTTATTGCCCTGATACTCTGCATTAGCAGTCATTCTCATTACAAATGGATCTGAACGAAGGTCCATAACAGCATTAGCACTTACATCCAAGTCCTGACCTGCAGCACTTCCTGATATATCAGCGATAACTTTAATGCTTGTTCCGTTAAAAGTAATGTCCTTAATCTCATCAGATGAAGCAAACTCCTCTGCCTCTTTCTCAGGTGTCACAGTTTCTTCTTTCTTTTCCTTTTTGTCCTCTTTGTCATCATCATCACTTTTTGAACCACATGCAGTAACCATCGACATACTAAGTCCTACTGCCAAAAATAAACTTGCAAATCTTGAAAATCTCTTTTTCATAGTTTCCTCCTTTAGAAATGTTTGTTTAATATATTATTCATCTGTTATAAAAACAGAATAGTAACTACAAAAGAGCAGCTCTGCCTACCCAATTACAGAACTGCTCTCTGACCGATCCGATTATCCCACCATACATTCTTCCGAACAATCGTATTGCTAACCTTCTCTTGCCATAAGATTACAATATTTCCGCCGGCAATGCAATCGTCATTATCAACAATTATTCTGCAACTGGTTTTGTGCAAAACCTAATATAAGTTTCCTCCGTCTCCCCATGTATTATCAGAATCATCCGCCATTGGATCTTCTTTAATTTCAAAAGTTTTACCGCTTACTTCATTATAAAATTCAGCCATTGCCGCATTATAATATGGATTAACATATGCAATCCATAAAATACCACAGCTAAACAATGATAATATAAACCAGCCAATAAATGAGAGCTCCAATGTAAACAGTTTGAATTTGTGTCCCCGCATAAGCTCTTTGCTCATTTTTACCGCATCTGTAATACTTATATCTTCATCTTCAGCTACGATGTACTTAACAAGCGCATATCTGTATACCGCAATTATTCCCGGAATTATAAAAAGAAAGGTCTGTAATAATACAAGAATTCCAACATAAAGATTAAGTCCTACAATCTTTGGTGCATTTTTGTACGGTTCAAAAATAACCGATAATTCCATGTCACGTCCTCTTGTAAGTCCGATAAAAAGCTTCGCGCATCCCACAATCATAGGCATTGCTATTAAAGAGCATATAATCATAACTGCCCACAACCATGCCGGAGTCTGATAGCCCTGCTGAAGCATATCAGAATACATTTTCATAACATCCTCAAATGTTTTAGGATTCGATTCAACTTTAACCGGATGCATTACACTATACATCGTGCTAAAATATCTATTAATATAATTTCCTATATTGCCCACAATCTGCAACAACAAAAGCGCGCATATTGCAACTCCCAATCTGCCTGACAAAGCCTGTTTTGCCTTGCTCTTTACTTCACTGATATAAATATCTCCCATAGCTACCTCTTTTCTGTAAACATTATTTTTATAGAAACAATATTAACATTTACAGTGTACATATTCAATTAAAAAATCATTAGGAGCGATTTACACTCCTTATATTCACCCTAAAAATTCTTCTGATAAGTTTTCTTTTATTGAACGGAATCAGAGGATACAGATAATTTTTACCGGAAACTGTCTTATTGTTAAAAATACATACAAACACAAATACAACACCTGTTATATATCCTATCTCATTAAATGCAGCAGTAAGAACAAGCATTATAAGCCTCATGAATTTCAGCGCATATCCAAGCTCAAAAGATACCTGTACATAATTAGCTATCGCAACAAACGCCATATAAAGCATTGCTTCTTTGTTAAACCATCCGGAAGATGCAGCAAAATCTCCGATTATAAGAGCCGCCATTACACTTAACGGAGTGCTTAACATATTCGGCGTATTTATCGCCGCAAGCCTTAAACCGTCTATAGAAAATTCAAGTATAAGAAACTGTAGTACAACCGGAATATTTACCGTATCTTTTATAAAAGTAAATTCAAGCCACTTAGGCATAAGCTGCGGATTGCTTATTAATAAAAGCCACGTCGGAGTCAGAAAAACTGTCAGTATGTTAATCATTATTCTCGACAATCTTAGATACGTTCCCGTAACAGGAGGAAAATAATAATCATCCGCTTCCTCGGCAATATCAAATATGCTCCCCGGCAGAATCATTGCCGCCGGCGAATTATCGATTAACACCGCAACACTGCCATCCAGAATACAAGCTGCCGTCGCATCCGGGCGTTCGCTGTATTTGAATTTTGGAAAAGGATTTATCCATCTAGAACGATACAACATCTCCGCAAATGATTCCTGATTCATTGTCAGTGCATCGACCTTCATTGTCTTAATTCTGTTTCTAATATCTTCAAGAAACGCCTTATCTACACGTTCTCCCATGTAGCACAACGCAATATCAGTCTTTGACGATTCCCCGACTTTATATATTTCCATTCTAAGATCCGGCGTTCGTATTCTTCTTCGTATCATTGCCGTGTTACATACAAGAGTTTCAACAAAACCATCCCTAGAGCCTCGCATCACCCTGTCCTTTGCCGGCTCCTCAACGCCTCTTGCAGGATATTCCCTGCAATCGATTGTAAATGCCACATCGTACCCATCAATAAAAAGCACACTAATCCCTGTAAGCACATTCGTAACAATATCCGAACTGTCTTTAATTGTTCCTGCTCCCCCGTAAGGAATCATCCTCTTTGCCACTTCATCCGCACTTTGCGGCAGCTTATCATTCCCTGCGCCCATCATAAAATCAAGAATGCGTTCCATAAGCTCCGACTTACTGAGACCCTCAACACAATACAGGCATGCTTTTTTACCCGCTATCTCAATCTCGCGGTGAACAATATCAAAGCTGTCATTTGTATTTAACACCGAATTAAAATGTTTTATATTATCGTTAATATCTTTTGAGAGCAAATACACCTCTTTATGTTCCATATCAACCTCTCCCCCACTTAAAAATTTCCATGATACACTACATATAATTTACACTTTAGACTGAAAATACACCTCAAAAAAAATCTTTATTATCTTTTTTATAAAATACTATTGACATTCAGAGTATTTGACTCTAAAATGACACTCGTATAGCTTCATTAATTGAAACTATATTAACTCATCCTTAAAAACAGAAGGACCGGTTTATTCCGGTCCTTTTGTCATTTCTGAAAATATTTAATTATCTGACTATATAATTATGATCCTGCTTTCTTTGTACAAGCCTTCATTGCTTCTATAACAGCACTTCTCATACCCTTTTCTTCAAGCACTCTTACAGCTTCGATTGTTGTTCCTGCAGGTGAACATACCATATCCTTAAGTTCACCCGGATGCTTTCCTGTCTCAAGAACCATCTTTGCACTTCCAAGAACAGCCTGAGCCGCAAATGTATATGCCTGTGCTCTTGGCATTCCATCAGCAACAGCTGCATCCGCCATAGCCTCGATAAACATAAACACATATGCAGGTGAACTTCCGCTTACAGATACGACAACATCCATAAGATTCTCTCCGACAACTTCAGCTTTACCAAAGCTTGAGAGAAGCTTCTTAACATATTCCTTATCCTCATCCGTAATATTTTCATTAACACACATAGCTGTGATTCCTTCACCTACAAGAGCAGGAGTGTTAGGCATTGTTCTTACAAGCTTTATTTTTCTGCCAAAGCATTCTTCAACAAATGCAATAGTCTTACCCGGCGCGATGGTAACTATAATCTTGTTCTCATCAACCGCGTCTTTAATCTCTTTAATAGCTCCTTCATAATACATTGGCTTGATTGCAAGAACAATCACATCAGACTGCTTTGCAAGACTTACATTATCAGTTGTTGTGTTAATTCCAAGAGCGTCCTTTGCTTTATCAAGAGCTGCCTTTGAAACATCACTTGAGATAATCTCATCAGCCTTTACAAGCCCGCTTTTTATTATTCCTCCCATCATGGCATTTGCCATGTTACCGCATCCGATAAATCCTATCATCACGATTTCCTCCATTCATAAAAAAATATATACACAAGGTTTGCGGTTTAAATATATATTCTTGGCAGAATAATACTAAATACCGTTCCCTTCCCGTATTGACTCCTTACACGTATTGTTCCGGTATGCTTAATAACAATAAGCTTTGCAATGGAAAGTCCAAGACCATGTCCGGTAATGCTTTTATCCCGGACATCCTCCGAACGGTAAAAGCGTTCGAAAACCTTTCCAATGTCATTTTCCTTCATTCCTATACCGGTATCCTCAACCGTCACAGTACATTCACCATTATTATTTTTACATGTCAGCGTGATGCTGTCATCATCCCTTGAATACTTAATCGCATTATCAATCAATATTCGAACAGCCTGCTTAAGACTCTGTCGGTCTCCGTATACCATTACATCTTCCATGGCTCCGATTATAATATTTCTCTTGTCCGCAACCATTACAGTCTCTTTTGCAAGCTCATCAGCAATCTCTTTCATGTTAAAATATGTCTTACTGAGCTTGAGCGTATTTTTATCATTTCTTGAAAGGAAAAGGAGTTTTTCGACCAGTTCCTTCATATTGGCAGCTTCTTCTTTTATGGCCTGAATTGACTCATCCATAACATCAGGATCTTCCTTTCCCCACCTGTCAACCATATTAACATATCCCTGGATAACCGCTATCGGGGTTCGAAGTTCGTGCGATGCATTCGATACAAACTGCTTCTGATTCTCGTATGAAATATCAATACGGTCAAGCATCTTGTTGATTGTCTCCGCAAGATCTTTTAACTCATTTTTTGTACCTGTTGTATTAAGTCGTTCCTTGTCCAGATTATATACCGTAAGCTTTTCTGCTGCCTTTGACATCTGCTCAATCGGACTCATTAAAAACTTCATCTGTCTGGCACCGGACACCGACATGATAATTGAGATAAGCACAATTATCAAAAACATTATTTTTATATTTTTGATATAAAAATTCATCTGTTTTGAAATATCGGTTCTGTACTCAAGACGAAGCGATATCTCATCGGTATTTCTGTAGCCGACGCGGACAATTCTCTCTGTGTACAGTATTGTCTGTCTGCCGCTTCCTTTTCCCTCAACAAATACTTTATCAAGAACGTTGGCTTTCTTATTGAGCTTATCTTCCGTATCGGAGTATATTTCCGTTCTTGTGCTTGCCTCAAGAATTCTAAGTTCAAGTCCATCTTCCCTGTACACATTTACTTCCGAAAAGTCAGCATTCTTATAATCATCACCTGCAGCCTCTATAACTCTTTGTTTTACGTCATCCATCTTCTGACCGCACTCATGATAGAACAGCATCATAAACATAAGTCCGAAAAGAAGAATTATAACCAGCCCGAAAATGATAAACATTCTCGAATAGTTAACCGCAATTCTAAAAGTAAGGGAAAGCCTCATTCTGCTAAGAAACTTTTCCTTTTTTGCGTAGTAGGCTCCATACAGTTTTCTTATGATATCAATGAATGTCACTTCTGATTTCATAGCCTATACCTCTGACGGTTCGTATAACATGTATACCATACACATCGTCAAGCTTCTGTCTTATATATCTTACGTACACATCAACAACATTGGTATTACCGTAGAAATCATATTCCCATACCTTATCAAGAATGGTATCTCTGCTAACCGCAACATCCATGTTCTCTAAAAGATATTCCAAAAGGTCAAATTCCTTTTTGGTAAGATTAATCTCATCTCCATCATAATGGACAACATGCGCAACCCTGTCAACCACAAGCTTTTCAAGAACAAGCTTATCCGGCTTCTCTTCTTCCTTCATAGTATCCACAAGCTTTTGATGTCTCGCCAGATGAACTCTGATTCTTGCAAGAAGTTCAGGAGTTGCAAATGGCTTTGTCATGTAATCATCCGCACCATTATCAAGTCCGTTAACCTTGTCCATAATATCATCTTTTGCAGTAAGCATGATAATCGGAATATCAACTCCTGCTTCCCTGGCGTGCTTACACACTTCAAGTCCGTTCATTCCCGGAAGCATAATATCCAGTACCACAAGGTCAGCATCCTTTTTAAGAATAGCCTCAAGCCCGTCGTTACCGTTCTTAGTTACCTCTACTTCATATCCTTCATGCACCAGCTCAAGCTGCACAAAACGTGCAATCTTTGCTTCATCTTCAACAAGAATTATCTTTGCCATACTTTATATGTTTCCTCCCATAAAGCTAAATACTAACCCATTATACGCCATAATTTATACTTAGTAAATGCACTTACATCTACACAGATGCAATCTCTCCAAGAATCTTTTCATGGAAAAATACCGAAAGTGTATTTCTGCCTTCACGCACCTTGCTCATATATCTGTTATAAATATCCTTTAAGCACTCCACATCCTCCATGGTAACTCCCTCTTTCGAATATGTGACATGGCGAAGCACTTCCATAAATTTTATTGCATCTTCATCTTCCATACATTCATCTTTAACAGCAAATACACTTGCAATGTCAAGATAATGATTATTGCCGTTCATATCAACACCGGCTTTGTCAGCAGCTTTAATCAGTCTCTTTGTAATAAATCGGTATGCGCCCTTTGAAGTAGCAATCTTTCTCAATCTTGCTTTTCTCTTTCTTCTTACATAATATACTGCCACTCCCATACATAATGTAATCATAAGCGGGATGGACGCAATCTTAAATACTTTTTTCATTGCCGCAACTAATTTACCTTTATTATTAGTTGAATCACTGCCGTCATTGTTCTTAACGGCACTTTCATCTTCCTTCTTTGTTTCCTGTGTGTCATCATCCTTTTTATCAGGTTTATTTGCTGATGCTGCCTGAGCCCGACTTTCCTCAACAGTCACTCTGTAGTTATTGGATTCATTATAAAAACTTTCACCTGTAGCACTGCTTCCAAGAGTCATCTCAACAGGAACCCATCCTAAGTTGTCTATAAAAACTTCAACCCACGCATGAGCATTTGTACCGTATATACCGGTGCTTGCCATTTCTTTACCGTCTATTTCTTTTGTACCTGCCTTTAATGCATCGTTAAGAGTCTTTTCATCAATCATGTATCCCTCAACATATCTTGCAGGAACACCAAGCCCTCTTAGCATTATTGTGGCAGCAGATGCAAAATGCATACAATATCCTTCGTGAGTATTAAATACAAAATCATACACAGGATCTGTTCCTTTTGTTTTCTTAGGCGACAGTGTGTAATTATATCCCGAAGATAAAATATCCTGCACATGCTTTATTGCGGCAAGAGCATATTCATTATAGTTATCAATTTCATAATATTCATCATTATAATCAACCCATGCTCCATACTCATCATCCATTTGCTCATTCATATTTAATCTCATCTGCAAAATACAAGAATCTATATATTCTTTTGCATAATAATCTTTATACTTAAAACCGTCCCTTGCATACTGGGCAACTTCCTCAACTTCCTTTGGTACCTCCACATAATTATCATATAGATACCATACAAATGATCCTATCAACCAGCTATTACAACTATCATTTCCCCACCATAAAGTATCCTTCATGTAATTAACAGCATCTTCAACTCCACCCGGCATCGCCACTCCAAGAAGTGCATTCACATTCGGTTCTGTATACGTTACCGACATTTTATTTCCTTCTTTTGTTGGAAATATTTCATCCGCCACAATATATTTTGTAATATTATCCGATGCATCTGCACTAACCTGACTTATCATAATCTTCCGTCTTCCTGAAGTCTCATTATACTCATCATCCCTTTCAGTAAACTCATTAAATTGCTCTTTATAAATTTCTTCAAAATCCACATCTAATTCATAATCAGGCATAACATCTTTATCAGTCCATGTTCCTCCTGAATAACTTACCGAATTATAATTTTTCAGATACACGCTTTTCATATCATATCCTGTATCTTCAAATGCAAAATCGTACACCTTGTCAGTATTAAGATTTGAACTGTTAATGTTATTATTCAGATTACCATGATCATATCCGTTAAAAAATGATTTTGCACCACTTATGTATTTTTTCTGAATTTCATCTAAAAGTGCCTGGTTTTGCTTATTAAAAACATCTGATAATCCTTCTATATACTTTGACAGGCTGCTTTCTGAATAATTTCTTCTTTCTTCCTTAGCATCACCGATTCTTAAATCATCAACACCTAAAAATTTATCTATTAATTCGGACTCTATTTTATATTTTTCCTCTTTTTCCTTAACCGCCGTCTTAAGATTGTATTCAGCTTTTTCATGACGCTCTATAAGATAATCATTATTATGCAGTTTTTTTGGAACACTGATATACGCAATTATTAATACCGGAATGAATACAACCATCATGCTGTACATTATTTTGCACACCGGAGAATCAGTAAATTTCTTATATGTTCCAGCTTTATTTTTTCTTGAAGGATTAACTCTCTTTCTTGAAAATCCGCCGGTCGCGCGTACCATAACCAAAGTCACAACATAGACAAGAAAATATGAATCTTTCGGATGAACGCCTGCTGCCAGGGGCAGCGCAAACCACGAAACACTAAACAGTGTAAACAAGGTCAGGTTGGTATAACACACTATAATATAATTATACAAAAACAGCATGAACGCCATTACCACAACCAAAAACAAAAACACTACCGTATGACGGTTATAGGTCATTTTATAATCCAATGAAAAATCACTATCCTTATGTTCATTTAAAACAGTAAGATAATCATCTACGATATATAAAAGACCTTCCTTTAAAAATTTACTCAGCGCAACAACAACAGCTACATATGCTATTATCATTACCGATATTCCTGTTCTTCTTCCTTTTGCCGAATAATCATAAACAATATAATGTATCCCTGTGTGAAGCAGTAAAACCGCCATAAGAAATGTAAATTCATTAAAATTCACATCACAGCATGAGATTGATGCTCCAAAAACGCTGACTGCAACAATAAAAGGAAGAAAATACATCATCAATCTGTTTTTTAATTCTTCCTTTCTGTCTATACCCGGAGCGAATCTTACTTCATCCACAAGAAACTCTACGACTTCATTCTTTTTATTTCTCTTTTTAAAATTTATCCACTTCACTTTTACGTTCCTCATTAACACTGTACCTTCAGTCACAAGGTTACAACCTTATCAGTTCCACTCCAAGAGACATACATGTACTTTCTACAGTATCCTCTTTATTATTGTCCGCAGAATTTGACTTCACATCAAAAACTGTTTTTATAGCATGTTCCTTGCCTTCTACAAGTTTATATATTGTACTTTGGCCACACTCATTGCCCACATAATAAACATGAGAAAACATACCGACATTAAACTGGCTGTTAAACACATCCAAAAAAACATTATCACCCGTGTATGCATGTGACTTATATATCTCAAAGAAAACACCGGTAACATTGTCATCAGGCATAATATCCACATACCTGCACATTTTCATATTGCTGTCATACCACACAACCTTATGAACAACCTCGTACTCGCATAACCGAAGCATAATCATCATAACAACTTCAAAAAGCCTGTCGGTTATGTCCATCTTCTCTTTGTCATCATTATTGATACATGTATCAAGCATAATCACTGTTCCGTTTCCCTGCGGCAGCGAATATTCGTTTACCATGTAAGTATCCTGTCTTAATGTCATCTTCCAGTTGATGCTCTTAATCGGATCTGATTCCTTCATTGGTCTTATATCAAACACTTCACTCGGGTCGCTTCCGGGCTTTGTCTTTGAGAAAATATCACTGTCAACAAAAACTGCATTATTCTCAGCAGGGCGCTCTATTGTATCCTCAATATAAGGCGGCAGCACAACACAGGCACAACTGCTTTTGGGTCTTTTTCTTAATTTTAACAAACCAAAGAAATCCCTGATAATTACCTTATCAATACTTACAGTAACATCGCCACAGGTGTTTGCACGCATAGCAAACGTGTACTTATGTGTTCCCCATTTTCTTACCGGTAACTGTATCGACTTCTTTACGGTAGCATCACAAAATGTGTTTGTTACTTTTAATTTTACTTTTACCGATGCAGCAGGCAAAAGACCTTTGTTATCAATCATGATTGTCATAGGTATCTTTTTACCTTTTATCGCAGTCTCTTTCGAGCTTATTATCTCAAATTTAATTTTGAAAAATCCATAAATACATGCCACAATATCAACTATACCCAAAATAACAAATGCACGTACTATCATATCCATTGCAGGCCATTGATATATAACAGCTATCCACTGACAGGATATTATTAAAATCACAAATAATATAATTCCCATATTACTCCCTATTTATCTCTTCACTAAAGGTACACTGATTTTTGAAAATGTATCTTCGATAATATCATTTACGCTTACATTTTCAACTCTCGCCTTTGTAGACGGAACAATTCTGTGTCCCATAACATCAACTGCACATGCTCTTACATCCTCAGGAATAACATAATCACGTTCCTCAAAAAATGCCATTGCCTTTGACATTGTTACCAAAGCAACTGAACCTCTTGGGCTAAGTCCAAGTTTAACATATGAATTATTTCTTGTACTAAAAGCAATCCCGGCAATATAATTAATTATTTCATCACTTACATATACCTGCTCAACTTCTTTTTTTGCTTCCTTAAGTGTCACTCTGTCAATAACCTGTTCAACATCTTCCACAGTAACGTTATCCATCTTACCTCTTAACATGTTCGCTTCACTTTCAACATCAGGATAT
>CACXFB010000006.1 GCA_902766825.1 uncultured Lachnospiraceae bacterium | reverse complement strand
CTTCAAGAACTGATTCTTCCATCTACAATTTCAATTATCCTTTCACATTGTTTTGCGACATTAATATCATGTGTAATTAACAAAATTGTTTTACCTTCTTTGTTAATCTCTTTAAATAAATCTATCACATCCATACCGGTATTTTGATCCAATGCTCCTGTAGGTTCATCGGCCAAAATAATAGGAACATTACTCACAAGTGCCCTTGCAATTGCAACTCTCTGTCTTTGTCCACCCGAAATCTTACTTGGAATCTTTTTTGAGATTTCTAATATATTAAGTTTCTCCAAACATCCTTCAACCATTCTTTTTCGATCTTTTAACTTAATATTTCTTGCAATCAAAGGCATTTCGACATTTTCATATACTGTATATTTTTCCATCAACGCATAATTTTGAAACACAAAACTAATATTATTCTTTCTGACTTCATGAAGTTTATTAAAATTTTTATAATCAACCTCATTATTGTTTATAATTAATTTACCTTTATCAGGAGTATCCATGCAACCAATAATACTTAATAGCGTTGTTTTTCCAGCCCCTGATGGTCCCATTATAGCAACCATTTCTCCTTCTTTTACATGCATACATACATTATCCAAAGCCATCGTTGTAGTTCCACCAGTAATATATGTTTTCGAAACATTATTAACTTTTATCATATTCTCTCCTTATTTTGTAACCAATTCTCTTATATCAATTTTTTTAACGTATCTCAACGGGATAACAACCGATAACATAGTAATTACTATCATAATAGCCAATATTATTAATGGCATTGTAGAAAATTCTATTTCGTTTATAATATCTTTTTCATAGGACAGTGAATTCGAATAAATATACGAATACGATATAGCAAATCCAACCACAGAACCAACAAGTATTTTTAAAACATTCTCGCTTATTGTTATATTTCTCATATCTTTATATGTAAATCCTATTGAATACATAATACCAATATTCTTCATTTCATCTATCACCGAATTAACACTTATAGAAGAAAGCGTCACCACCCCAATACTACTTAAAAATATAAGCACAACAACATATGTTCTTATAAGTTCAAATTCATCCTTAAGCGATTCATTTAATTGTTCCTCTAAAGTATATACATTTACTGAATATCCCATCTTATTCAGCATAGCTTTTGTCTTTTTAATAACTAGTTCTTTATCGTAATTAGAAACAAAATAATAAAGATTACCATAATTATGAGTAAGAATATCCCCTCTGCTTACAATTATATAATTATCAAGACATTTACTAAATTCAATATTACTACCCAAACTATCCGCTGCCAACCAACTTTCACCTTGCTTGAGCACACCTACAACCTGATATTTTTCTTCATATACTGCACTGGTAAACATATCACCAACTTTAAGTATGTCTTTATAATTGTATCCAACCACAACTGGAATAAGATTATCTTCCGATTGAAAATTAAAACATGATTCCCCAAATTCATATTTTAAATCACACATTCTACCTAGGTTTTCGCCAATACACAATATATTAGTATAATTCTTTACAACATCAAAACTAATACGATTCTCTGGATTCAGAACTGATTCATCATATACTTTTTTATTTATATTCTGAAACTCTTTTTTCCCTTTAAATTCATTGATTTTTGTTGATGCATATATATAATTTCCGTATAATTCGCATTCCAAATCTTTATTTAACTCTTCAGGTAATAAGGACAAATCCTCACTTTTAACCTCTTGAATATCAAAATCAATTATGTATGTTTTATCCACATCAGTTTTTACAAATTTTGATACGCATCTTTTTACATATGTTATGCTTTCATAATTAATTAATACAATATTAATGAGTATCGTAAGAACACCAATAAGTAATATACAAAAAAATGTGTACTTCCAATTCTTTGCCAACCTATCAGACGATAACCCTATTGCTTTTACTTTCTTCATGTTAAATCAATCCTTATTCTATTCTCCAATAATAAAATCAGCTATTTGACTTCTTTTTAATTTTTTCATTATGTTTTTTGTTAATATAACCGTCAAAACTAAAGCGCCAATAAGAATATACAATATACTTCTTGCACTAAAATCAATTAATATGTTCAATTCTTTTGAAATGATTTTTTTTAGTAATACTTGAACAAACAAACCTATGAAAGTCGATACACCAACGATTTTTCCAACCTCTTTAAACAACATTTTTTCTAATTGTCTATTTTCAAATCCATATGCTCTTCGGATGTTAACTTCCGGAATTAACGCTTTTATTACTAATTCCGATATTATAATTAAAGAAATAATACAAAAAGAACAAATTCCAAAATACATGAAAACCAACCCATTTGAATTATCAATATAATTTTGAACATTACTTTCAGCGCTGCATTCCACTCCCTCAATTTCATTTAGATTATTTAATAATTTTTTTACTTCTTTTGTGACTTCCATTTTATTACTACCAACAACTATTTTTATACTACCTATTGAATTAACCACACTGTTTAATTCTCCATACATTGACTCCCTGCCTAAAACAATACAATAATCCTGATAATCACTTTTCGGGGTAGCAATTTCCCCAACAACTTTATACTGAATGCCATTTATATTTATATATTTATTATTTTCACAATCTAATTTCTCATAATAATACTTTCCAAATGCAATTTCCTTCTTCGTTCCGTCCGGTAATCGCCCCTCTATTAAATTATAATTTAGATTTTCTTTTGTATTAATAATCACATCTGCAGCAAAATACTTTTCCAACTCATCTATTCTGATGATTACCTCCTCCATAGCAACATTACTATTTAACCGCGATGCAATGTCAGCAATATTGGCAATATCATTTTTTTCATCAAAAGAAACCGAAATATTCAAACTACTTTTGTACGTGAACTTTTCGGTTTCTTTTTCGAGAATATATGCATTATTAATTAACCAAACGCCATCTGTAAAACTAACTATAGCAATCACAATTCCTATTATGAAATATGTTACCGCCATCCTATATCTAAAAATATTCATTCTACCAACCTATCAAAATATTTATAATTGTATTCATTTTCCAAATCCAAAACACACTAAAATAAATCCTTCAATTTATAAAAACCCGTATGCTCATATGTAACAACCCAATTAGAGCTTTTACCTGTCGCCAAATCATATCCATCTATCTTACTGTATTTATATACAAAGTTTTTGTGTTCTTTTATATCAAACACATCACTAAAAGTCCCATTTTGTAAAAAATCTTTTTCATAAAAAATTTCATTAGAATCACTGTCATATATCTCAAGCTTAACAGCACCACTCTCAATAGTTACTTCATAATATCCTTCTACATGTTCACCTTCAATTTCTCCAAATGGTCTATAAAAAGAATATTCCATGAAAACTGATTCCTCTTTTATCGGTTCCCTATTATTAATCGCAACTGGATCAATTTCATCATCCTCATACCATCTTTGCAAAAAAAATACCGCTACAACAGTAGTCAATATAATTATCACAAATATAGCAATCGTTTTTTTCTTTTTTTTCACAGTTAAATCCTCCCTTTATAACTCTCTATTGAATAATCAAATCTTATACAATAGAGAGCTTTCATAATTATTTTGAAACAGTTAAACTTTCTCTTGTAGCAATAGGTCTATCGTTAGCATTAAGAATTTGATGATAGCTGGTAAACTTTTTACATTTCGCATTCTCAATATTTATACTACCATAAAAATCTTCTCTTGCACTCTTTGATTTAACAATCTCATTTTTCTTATTGATCGCAAATAATGAAACAAAAATTCTTCCTTCTTCTTCAGAATCACCATCAATTGCAGTCTCAGCCCCACCACTGCCTTTACCTGTCCAAGCAAAATCAGCCGTTAGAGTTCCTACTGCCGTGATTGTCCCATCTTTAGACTCCAAATTCACCTGTTTGAACTTAGATGAAGCTGCATATACTATACTTGCACCAGATACGCATAGCATTCCAATCAAAGTCAACATTGTAATAGTTCTTTTTAATTTCATATTTTTCCTCCTTGTATTTTTTTTACAAGGATATATTATATTATTATTATTATTATTATTTGTCAAGATTTAAGTAAACATTTCTTATTTTTTACTCATTTCTTATTATTACAGCCTACTACATTTTTTCTCCCCCACATTCGGTCAACCTAACAACATCGTCTATAGAATCTCGCAAACCCAACTCCCGCAATCAGAACTCCAAATGATACACCTAACCAAAGCCACTCTTTATCTGTCACTTCTTTTGGGGTATCACATTCCTCATTCTCCTCTTGTAAGTCCTGTCCTTCTTCCACGTCAGGCGGTCCCAATCTATCCTGTCCATCATCTGTATCTCCCATATCCAGCGGAGTCATTTCTCCTTCATCCATATCCGGTGGAGTCATTCCTTCTTCCCTTACCCCCATCTGCCTGGGATTCTCTGAAGATGAATCTCCTACATATGTTGAAACAGAATCTGTAGTTATCGTTTTAGACACATCTGAAACCGACAAGGTATACGTCTCATTTACCTTAAGCTTCGGCGAACTTATAACTGCAAATTCAAACCCTAGTGGAATTTCTTTTGATACTATTTTTATGCCTTCGCTATCCGTAAGTTCCAATGTATCATTATCCTTAGTCAGATTCGATAAAGCATATGTGATACTGCATTGAGCTGACGACGAACTCATCTTCTGCGCCATAGCGCTGCCACCACATGCAACTATATTTCCGCCGTTAATCTCGCATATACCATCATTTTCACTTGCAAAATCTATGGCATTATTACTTCCGTTTCCCGGCAGGCTTATAAAGATATCTCCGCCCGAAATGTATATACTCGCGTTAGAATCAAGTCCGTCGGCATCTCTTGCATCTTCATTTATGATACTTATATTTCCACCACTGATGTTAATGTATGTTGCACCACCGGCGTTATCTTTGTTTGCATTAAATCCGTCATCCTCCGACTGAATATAAAGGCTTCCCCGGCGAGTGTTACATCTCCCATTGTATGAATCGCATCGTCTTCACTTTCAATATTCACACTTCCGGACTCCATGTAAAAGCATCCATCCTCATTTTCAGATACAATACCGTCATCCTCCGCCGTTATGGCAACTGTAGCCTCCATAATTCGTATGCTGTCTTTGACATGAATGCCATCCTTTACCGCAGATATCTCAAGGTTGCCACCGCCAATAATCAAATCATCATTAGCGTCTATTCCATTTTTAATCTCACCACGAACGTGAGTATATCTGTACATCAAAATCACAAGAACAATTAACGCAATAACCAGCACCAACATCACACGCGAAAACGCATCATAAATTGTATAATCAAATAATAACCCTGCTATATTATCGCCTAATTTTTCACTAATAACATTAAGTTTATACAATGCATAAGAATTTAATATTATCAATCCAACATTAACAGCAATCAGGACTTTATACTTTGTTTTGTTTTTTTCATACTTTTTTACATTCTCATTATAATATCGTTCTTTTATAACAAGTTCTTCTTTGTATGCTTCAAGAACT
>CACXFB010000005.1 GCA_902766825.1 uncultured Lachnospiraceae bacterium | reverse complement strand
TTACTTACTTTATATTTACCTGTTCCGGCAGTATTAGGAATAAATATTACATAATATCTTTGAGCTCCATCAGGATCATACACATAAGTGTTAGAAGCTTCATCATATACATATGATGGTTCAAAACAATAATATGAACCTTCTGAATCAGCTGCAAGATCCTCATAAAATCTTGTATAAGCCTGTACTACATATGCATCATATGTAACTCCTGTATAGCTTCCTTCAATAGCCTCAAATACAGTCTGGTTAGTTCCTACATATCCTTCTTCAATCTTATAAGAACTAGCACCCGATTCTTTAAATGTTACATTCTTATAGAAACATGTATTCTTCTGTTCATTAGTTGGATTATCAAAATCAATATCGGCATCTGCAACTTCAGTTGTAGTAATACTACTTGCTGTTGACGTAGCTCCGTTTCTTGCAAATGTAGCCGCAGATGTAGATGGAATGTAATCAACATCATCTTCAGTGATTGTCATTACATATTTACCTTTACCTGCTACAGTCTTTGAGAAATATCCATCTTCGGTATAATCTGAACTTGGCTCTTTCCATTCATCAATTTCAGATGCATCTATTACAGTAGCCTGACGTCTGACAGGATCATATGTCAACATACTGCTACTACCGCTAGAAGATGCAAAACGAAGCTGTTCTATCTCTTCTGTATGTCCAAGATTAGATAAGTCGACAGGTTCCTGACCATCAACCATATATCCCAATAATCCCATACCTTTGTAAGGAACTACTTCAAGAACTGTAAATGGATTATCAACTGTACCTAACTCAGAATTTTTGTCAAGAGCTAGCGTAGATACCGCATCAGCAAGATTAGACACAGTATCGTCCGACTGTGTATTATATGCTGCGTCTGCATCAGATCCATCTTGCTTCTTATCAAACTGTAAAGTAGCCACAGAGGTCAAAACCATCGTAAAGGCAAGCATAGATGCTATCGCTTTTTTTGATTTCATACACTTTTTCCTCCATTCAAGTTAAATAAACTTAAAAACTCATTCCTACTAGTTATCGTTGCAATAAAATTATTATTGTACTTCTCATCATCACTGACATTTTCACCAAACCAATCCGGTTTAATGAACGCCTCACACTCAGAAATGTTATTAAATTCAACCTCAACAAAAGACAACCCTTCAAATAAACCACCAAATACATCCACCTCAGCTTTAAGACCATCAACACCGACAACATCTTTATCAAGTGGTACTACATATCTTCTCTTCTCAATAATTGATCCATCACACTTTTTAAGTAAATGTTCAAAAGCCTCTCTAGTTATATTACGTTCGAATTCATCGCATACGCGCACACATTCTCTACTACCTTTGACATTATCATATCTGGTCTTAAATGTAAATATAAAATTTTCATAAACTTTTCTGATTCTGAGCACAGGCTCAAAGGAAATGTATCCCTGAACAATATCTCTGTGCTCATAATCATCAATGTTATGAGGTAATGATTTAATTAAGTACTTCTGCTCAATCTCCAAAATCATTTCCTCCGATCTGAATTATCTTATTTTATGGTGCTGTTGTTGGCTCTTCAGTTGGTTCCTCAGTAGCTTCCTTAACCTCAGTGTTTCTTGAGTAAACATCGTTATTTACTGAAAAATTTCCACTTCCGTCACTTACAGATAAAGAATAATTTACTGATTCACCTTCTAATACATTACCGGCCTCCGCATCAAAAGCGCTTACATGTTCTGCAAGAAGTTTTGTGTCATCATTAATACTGTTGGTATAGTTTTCAACTATTGCAGTTGAATACTCTTCGTTACTCAACCCACTTGTGAAATACAATTTATTGGTATCTTCATTAAAAACTACAAAATTATATTTTCTATATGCAGTATTCTTACCCGTAGAATCATCTACTTTATATTCATTTGACGTAACCACTAAAACTTTACATCTTGCACTGCCAAGTCCCGATCCTACAGTTGCATGTGTTACTCTTACATCCGTTGATTCGACCAATAATTCATATATAAAATTCGATGCATACTCCGCTTCTTCCTGAGCTGTAATCTTTTTACTTGTAGAACTGTAACTGCTGGATGTGTAATTAAATATTGTAAATGCAGCAAGAAGCACAATACTTCCAATAGCCATACCAACAAGAATCTCTATAAGGGTTACACCTTTATTATTCAATCTTTTCATTTGAACCTCCTATCACTTATGAACGGAAGTCTTACCGGTTTCATAAGCAACAATTACATTACTTGTCTTGCTACCTCGTTTTACAACCACACCGGTCAGATTACCGCCATCCGTGCCATTACAACTATATTTTACCTTACCGGTACCTTTTTCAAAGTAAATTGTAACGTATGTTCCTGTTGTTATACTATCACTTCCACTCTCAGTTTCGCATGAAATATCAATAGACTTTGCACATAGTTTCTGAACGCCGCTCATGCTTTTTATCTGAGTAAGTGAGGAAGACTTCGTCGAAGAAATCACATAATAATATCCATCAGATTCCTTGTAAACATACAGGTAATGCGTCTCAGCCTTCCCCATACATTCAGTTCTTACAGATTTCATCATTTCCTCAAACGTACTAGCCGCTTTTCTGACATCCGCACTTCTTACAGCTCTGTAGGAAAGTGTAGTTCCAACTGCAAGAACACTAAGTATAGCTACAACGACCAGAAGTTCAACCAATGAAAATCCTTTATTGTTGTTCTTCATAAATCATCCTCCATTAATCCTTAACCCAATTTTCGAAGGTAATCATTGTTGCGAGATCCTGATCTTTTGTAGTGTTTTGCTCTTCTTCCGGCACATATGAAACCTGACCTGCTCTTGGATCCATGAACAATTCTCCAAGCTTATATTCTTTGTCATCACCGTTTTCATCTTTAAGAGTAAACTTAAATACATCAGTTTTACCTAACATATACATTACAAGATCTGATGAAGCTGCAAGTTCTACCTCTCCTGCAGATACTGTGACATTACCTGATGCACCATTCGGTGTAGTTGCGTCACTTCCGCATACAATAAGTCCTGTAAACTGTGCACCATTCATAATTTCAAGATCACCGGTAACAATAAGAATACCTTTCTTGTTTCCTGTAAGCTTGTATGGCTGACCGCCAAGATTGTTTACAAGTATAAGTCTGTAGTCATTAGCATCAACTGCAGTCGGATCATAGATTTCAACTGTATCTCCATATTTGTTAAATACTTCATCTAACAAATCAAAATCTAGAAGATTTGCAACTGCATCCCTTCCGAGATAACTTGAAATACCTTTTTCTTCAAAAGCCTTCTTAAGCTCACTATCCTCTGAAGCTTTAAGAGAAGACCACAAATATTTTTTCTGGACTCTGTATCTTTCTGAATCAGCTCCTACAGAACCTGCACCAGGCGCTGTAATTACATCCTCTTTATATGTTCCGTCATACTCATACTGTGCAACAACTGCACCTGAAGCTGTAATGGAACCTGTAGATTCAATAATCTGATTACCCTCTTCATCTTCTGAAATATCAACACATGTTTCGAGTCCGTTGTTGCCATCAAGTGTAAATATGCTTGCAAGTCCGCTTGTTCCGAATGTATCGCAATAATCCATAAAGAACTCTGATAAATCAGCATCATCTTTAAAATTAAGGTAATAATATACAACCACTGACTGTGTAGCACCGCTTCTGACTCTGAAATTCTTGGCAATTACGGATGTCTTACAATAATCAAGTAAAGTCTTGCCACTGTTAAAACTGCATGCTCCCAAATCAAAGTCAGACGCAGTTATTTTTGCCGCGTCAGCAGCTGAAACCGGATTATGCTTTTTAGATACACACATTGATGGAACCAGGTATGCAATCTGATTACCTCTTACTGTTACAGACTCACCAGTTGGTATAGGTGTTTCAACTACAGATGTTCCATTATATTCTGGGAAAGAAATCCATGCTCTTCCGAAAACATTTAAGTTTGTGCAATATTTAAGATCAAGTTTTGATTTTGAACCATTGACAATAATCGCACTACTTAATTTCTCATCTGTTTTAGAACTACCATATCCGGTATATGATCCCGCAATAGCAACTCTCGAATATGGTGAATTAAGAAGTAAATCATCTTCAACATAAAAATTTGAAAGATATGCCTTAAAATCATATCCAACTTTAGAACCAACTGAACCATTTTTATCAACAATAATATTTTTGGTCCATACATTTACATTCTTTTTAAGTGCATTAATTTCAAGTGATGCATCATCTTCATTTGAACCTGTTCCTGTATTAATAAGTTTTATATCTCCACCGTTGATTACTATTCCTGAATTAAGGGTAAGTCTTCCATTGTTATTAACTGTTATACCGTCATTATCATCATTGCCACCGGTATAAAGATTACCATTAAGTTCAAGCCTATCCTGAGTATCCAAGTCCAAAGTTTCCTTTGCCATAAGAGCATATGACTGGAAAGGAAGCTCAGATGTATATGGAAGATCGACAGAAAACTCTGCTTCCGGAATTGTTATCTTTATATCAGTTGTAATTACATTACCATACTGACCATTCTCATATACAACCTTTACAGCCTTTAATATGATATACTTACTTTTTTCATCTACTACAAAAGTTGCAACATCTTCAACTGAAGCATAAGTCTTCATATTTGCTGTTAGATATCCATTAAGTTTACCTTTTATCGCAACTGAAATCTCATCATTAGAATACGTTGTATTAGCATCCAACTCGCTCTTCATTGCAGCCATAAATTTTTCTGCAACCTTTTTCTTAAAATTTTCTGATTTCTGCTCAGTTGTCATGGAATCATCCAAATAGTTAACAAGTAACCATCCATATGCTTCCCTTGTACTTTCTGCCAGATCATTCTGAAGTCCAAGAGTAATCTCATCAAGTGCAGTCTCTGCACTAAAAAAAGTATCCTGAGACTTTCTGTCAACAATCTTCATCTGCGAATTAACCATTGTCATTATACATAGTGATGCAGCCAAAATACCAACAACTGCAATTACTATAAGTACACCGACCAACGTGGAACCATTATTATTCAGTCTCTTACCTTTCATGCTATTCCCTCCTTGTGGACGTCATCGACACAACCTTATCACTGAAATTTGAGCCAGCTGTGTATACAGTAACCGTAACATCATATATTCTGTTATCTGCAAGATTCTCTTCACCGCTGTCAGCATCTTCATCAGTCATGATGTTATCGCTATCTACATATTTGTAATTAGCACTGCCGACTCCATATGTACTGGTGTAATTATTCTGATCTTTAAACTTAGGTGATCCCATATAAGATACATATCTTGAACCATTTAAATTAGTAACGCTGATATTACCTCTTATATCTGACAAAAATCCACCTTCCGCAAACTGATCATTATCATCACTGTAAATATCAAGATTTCCCGAACGTGATATAGTCTGAGATTGTTTTACTAAATAAATCTTAGGTGTGTACAATCCATAATTTCCATCAAAGTGAAACTCAATAGAATCAGATGAGTTTGCTCTTGATGAATATGACTGACTATACAGAATATATATCTTTTCAAGATGTTCTGCACTTGTCGCACTAAAATCTTTCTGGTATACATATCCCGGAGACCATGTATTCTCATCGTCTCCTTTTAGATAATATGTAGGGATAGCTGAAATTCTTACTTTATCATTAGAACTTCTTATATCTCCGCTAATGTAAATATCCATTTTCATCAACATATTTTCATTAACAATATTAGTGGATGAATAGAATGTAGGTTCAACAAAAAACTCTGCAGCCTGTTCTGAAATATCAGTAGTTGTTGTTATAACTGCTGCTCTTTTAGAATCAAGTCCCGCAATATCTCCGAGTGAGGTGTCATTATATCCTGTCTTCTCAGCATTTCTGTAACCAGACGATGTCATATTAACAACAACATCATATTTGTTACTACCATCCTTAACATCAGTGTACACATAACTGTACTTTCCGTCATTTCTGCTTCTGTACTGAGTCTTTCCGTTTTCATCAATATAACAACTTGCAAGAGCATCTCCTGAAGCCGTCGTTGAATCAGTTATAAGCGCATCTCCATAATTACCCGGTGATGACTCATATGCACTGCCTATGCTATATCCTGCAAGACTCTTTTCAATAACGACACTCCTCTTGTAGTCATTGAAATCTCCCGTCTTTGCAACTTCCATGACATTTTGTGCAAGCGTTGTACCTCTCTGTATATCCTTAAGTCCCAATGCCGATGCATTGTATGTACTAAAGGCAGCCAGAGCAGGAAGCAGAATTACAGCAATAATGGCGATTGATATCAGGACTTCAACAAGTGAAAATCCTAAATTGTTATTTTTTAACTCTCTTTTCTCTCTCATGGGTCCTCCTTTCTAAAATACAACTTTAACCAGAGCGATTGCTCTGGTTAAAATTGTCAACTAAAGTTGTACCATCAATTGCCTGTTCCTGTTTTGTTACCATTGTTAGCAGTGGTTCCAGACGTGTTAGTTCCAGCTGCTTTATTATCAGATCCATTCTGACTGTTTATTGTATTAATACCGCTGTTAATTGTACTATTAATACTTGCTACGAACGGATCATCAACACTAAATGTATACTTTTCAGTTGTAGGAGCTGTATATCTTTCTTCACCAGTTCCCATTGCAAAATACATATTAAAATCTATTGTTCCACTTAATTGTGCTGACATATCAAACGATTCATCACCCTTAAGTACTTCTTCAGCTGACTGAGATACTTCATAAGAAACAACATTACATCTGTTATCATATGAATTGATATAATCAATCATTTTCTTAAATCCATCATATGATGTGAAAGAAAATCCAAAAGATACACCTACCACATATCCGACAATCTCACTGTCCTTAGATGAATATGCTTCCGTAGCATCAGCAATTTTACCTTCTACTATATCAATTTTTATTTTCTCATCTTTACCATCATCAAGCCTGTTGATATCTCTTGCAAGTGCAACAACATCTTCTGAAACTACTTTTGAAGGAAATTTCTCAAGAAATACTTTCTTATCTTCCTTGAACTTCTCTGTATCCTGCTCATATTTCTCGCTGTTACTCTTATATTCTTTTCTTTGATTAATTACTGCATCTGTGCTGGCAATCTTTGTATCAAGTTCGTCTGACTTTGTATTCATTTTCATAAATCCAAAGAAGAAACATACAAAAGCAATTACAATAGAAACTGCCAATACCATCATATTGTTACTAGAACTGTTCTTATTCATCAATCCTGCCCCCTTTCTTAATTATCTGTTCCGAATATATCAGTATTGTCTTTTTTATCTTCTGAGGCATTATTACCGACAATACCATATATAGAATTAACTGCATCATTATAACTCTTACCGCTTGCAACTTCATCGGCAATCTCCGCATATTGATCTTCTGTAACATTAAGCGGAATCTCTATTGAAGTTATTATCCCAGACATAGAATTTACATTTCCTGTTGTAACATCCTCATCTTCACTAAAAACCTTTTCCCAACTATGAATTCTGACATCTGATGCCATGCTCATATTTTTAAGCTGCATAATAGTTGCAATAGTAGCATCTTCATTAGATAACTCGGTACCCATTGTAAATGTTTCACCGTCACACGCCATAGATGTAGCACTTGCTACTCCTACAGGGAAGTTTTCTTCAAGCTGTTTAAACATAACATTAGCGACTGAATTCTTATTAAGAGTTGTAAGATATAGTCCCTTAACACTTTCACTGTCAGCTTTTTCTTTTATGTAGTCATTATACATCTGCTCATATTTTTCAAGTTCTTTTGCTTCTTTTTCTTTCTTGTTGTAAGAAGCATTCTTAATAGCATATTTACCAACTCCAACTAACGCAAAAAGAAGTCCTGCCGCAACAATACCTGCACTTCCCATAAGTATATATTTACTGTCATTCTTCTTCTTAGCAATAACCTGATGCTCTTTTGGAATAAAATCAACAGGACTTATAGCTGCACCGATTGCAGACATGTACATACACTTATTAAGATTATCAATCATTACAGCTCTTTCAAATTCAATACTGTAAAGATTGTCAAGTGTATCAACTTCTATGAAAATCTCATTTCTAACAAGATTAGCAAGACCTGAAATTCTCGAACCTGCACCACAGAGCATTATCTTATCGATCTTAGCTTCTGCGTTTTTCGCTGTGAAATAATCAATAACTCTTATTACATTCTTGATAAGGTAACTGAGAGCACCTGTTACATCATCCTTAGCTTTCATAACACGAAGCTGCTGTGCATAACTGTCATCATTGCTCTCCATGTATGAATATGCAGCATCATCAATACCACTCTCATCAAGTTTTGCATTAATAATTGTATTCTCTGTAAGTTTTGTCCATGCTTCAACAGCATCAGAAACTCCAAACTCACCACTGTTAAGAACAGCTTCAATAACCTGAGCAGTACCATATGGAACTGTTCTTTGAAGCAAAAGATTATCACCACTTGAAATATTAATAAGTGAGTTACCTTCATTAATCTGTACTGAAAGTGTTGTACCTGATTCAGCAGTCTGCTTTTTAAGAACCTGAAGTGATGAGTTACCAACATAATCAAGGGCAACAATATCAAAGTTCATAAGCTTTGCAAAATCATAATAGCTCTCAATCATCTGATTAGGAGCTGCAAGGACAAGAAGTCTGAGATTCTTCTCTGCCTTCATTCTCTCAAGAATGGTATATGTAACAACATATTGTTCAATATCAACCGGGAAGTAATCTTTAGCATTAGCATCCACAACGCCTTTAATCTTATTATCCGGTACAAGTGGAACTATAACCTCACGGTTAGCTATCTTTGTAGAAGACATAGTAAACACAACATTGTTATTGCGCATACCGCTCTCTGTCATAGCGGCTTTCATTGCCACGGAGAGAATCTCTCTGTTACGGATATAACCATCTTCAACAGCACCATCCGGAGTATCGAAGGTGCACACATTGTATACATGCGGCTTATCCTTTTTGTAATCAACTTCGACAATTCTGGTAGTAAGGACACCAATGTCAATACTTAATACTTTTTTTCCTGCCATTTTTAACCTCCCTGGCAACCCTTTGGTCACCTAGTAATTATATTAATGAAAGATACCACCCAATCATACCATCTCCCCACATCAGCGCAATAAACATTCCAAGCGCCAGATATGGTCCAAATGCTAATTCATGGCTCTCATTACTCAATTTAATTCTTATGCTGTGGATTATCGCTCCTAGAATACAAGCTAAAAAGAAAGATAAGATAATTAACTTCCATCCCAATAGCAATCCGGCTGTAGCCAACAACTTGGCATCGCCACCTCCCATAGCTCTACCACCCGTAATCTGAATTAACAGATAAATTGGAAGACTCATTGCAAAAAAACCAATGACATACTCCTTCCAATCACTTAGATTTATTATACCATTAAATATGCCCAAAATACAAATGATTATATTAAAAATTATAGGAATTTCGTATATTTTAAAATCAACATATGTAATAGCTATAAGAACTAAAGTGAACAATGAATATATGATAAATTCAACTGACATTCCAAACTGGATATACAATATAACAAGACATATTCCAGACAAAACCTCATCAACAATCGAAAAAGATATAGTATTTTTATTGCAAGTTGAACATCTTCCTTTTGTAATTCCATATCCTATAACAGGTATAAATCCTCTTGCGTCCAATTTTTCATTGCAGTTTTCACATCTAAATACATTAATATGTTCCCTGTCTCTGCAGCAAACAGAAGCTGATAATTGCATCAATGTACCAAGAATTACTCCTACTAACAAAACAACTGAATATACCACACCAATTTCCTCACATAATCATTCTTTCAAAAAAATGGCAAGCAAGATAACTTGCTTGCCATTCACTTAACTACAATATCACTGTAGCAATTAATTACTTAATGTTCTCTGAAGAATCAGCGCCAAGACCGAATTCTATAGATCCGATACCATCACCAGCGTCATCAACTTCCCATGAAACCCAATACTTCTGTCCTTTGTACTTCTTAGACTTTGCAGGCTTAAGATCTGAAAGAGTTTTAGCCATCTCAGATGTAAGTACTGTATCTGTACCATCGAAAGCTAAGTCAGTAGAATCTGTACATTCAACTTTTTTTCCTGTTAATGCATCATCATAAGCCTGATCATTAGCAATAGCTGTATCAAATGCTGTCTTTACAGAAGCTGCTGATGTCTTATCAGAAGAAATTCTTGACTTCTCAATGTACTTGATAAGCTGTGGTGCAAGTGCTGCTGCAAGAATTGCCATAATAGCAATAACGATAATTAATTCTACAAGTGAGAATCCTTTGTTGTTAAGTTTTTTCATC
>CACXFB010000004.1 GCA_902766825.1 uncultured Lachnospiraceae bacterium | reverse complement strand
TGTAATCAGCGGTGCTGCAGGAGCATTAAAAGTATGCATCAGCATTTGTAAGAACTTTAACGGTGAATTAAAGGATATTGCGTATGATACCGGTGGCTTGCTGGTCAATCACCTGATAAAAAACAAACTTGAATTAAAGAAGGGACAAGTTGCATGGCGCAGTGGGGTAAATGATCATATTTATGTAGGATATGCCCATGGAAGCTGTGGTATCGAAGAGGCATTGGCTGATGCATATGAATTATATCAAGACGAAGAAATAAAGGATACTTTATACAAATCAAACGCGTTTGTGAAAGACATGTACGTCAAAGAAAAACATAACTGGAGAACGGTTTACGGAAAAGATGGGGTTTCCAATGCATGGTGCCATGGAGCAGTTGGAATTTTGTACAGCAAGATAAAACAGTGGAATGCTGTCGGTGGCATGGACGAAGAGTTAAAGGGATATATTCGTGATGTAGCAGTTATGAGAAATAATGCACTTGGAAATAATATATGCTATTGTCACGGAGATGTCGGAAATCTTGAGATTATTGCTGACATAGCACAAATGACAGGCGATGAAGAGCTGAAGAAAGAATGTGAATGTACTTATGACGAGCTGGCAAATAATATGATTGATTATGTTGAAAGTCAGTCGTTACTGCCATACGGAATGATGCTTGGTATAAGTGGCGCAGGTTATTCATTGCTTAGAAAAATATCAGACAGTGTTCCATCGATATTGAAATTGGAATAGATGAGAAAGGAAAGGTGACGGAATATGAGTTATGTATTAAAAGCGAGAGGTATCAGCAGAAAAGTTAAGGATTTTCAGATTCTAAATGATGTTTCTTTTGAACTGAAAAGAGGTGAGATTGTCGGTCTTATCGGACCTAACGGAGCAGGAAAGACAAGTATTATGAAAGTCCTTGTCGGGTTGACAAAAAATTATACCGGTGAATTGGATATGAGTGCTATAAAAGATATTGGAAGTATGATTGAAACTCCAAGCTTTTATTCGTATAATACAGGGTATGAGAATCTAATGTATTTTGCAAAGCTTAACGGCGTAGGTTCAAAGAGAGTAGAAGAACTTCTGGAACTTTTAGGACTTACTGAGGCTGCTAATAAGAAGGTAAAGGCATATTCTCTTGGTATGAGACAGCGTCTGGGAATTGCACAGGCTCTGTTAAAAGATCCGGATGTATTGGTTTTGGATGAACCTACTAATGGACTTGACCCTGAGGGAATATATGAAGTCAGAGAGTACATCAGAAAAATTGCAAGTGAAAATAATATTACCGTACTGATTTCAAGTCATTTGTTAGGCGAGCTTGAAAAGATGTGTGACAGAGCTATTATTATCAATAAAGGAAAAATAATTCAGACAATGGACTTTAATAATGATTTGAAGAAAAAGCAGATTACTGTTGTCATTGAGAGTCTTGATCCAGAAGCTACAGTTGAAATCCTAAGTAAAAACAAATACGATGTTATTTCCAGTGATAATAATGAAGTAAGAGTTAAAATCGGTAACAAAGAAAAGACTGATGTAGCGAAACTGCTTGCAGCCAACAATGTTATTATTACCGGTATGTACGAGGCATGTGAGACTTTGGAAGATACATTCTTGGAGTTAATAAAGAACCAGTAATCATATATTTGCTGATGCCACAGGAGGACAAAATGCTGAAAATATATATGTGTGAAGATATGATTGAACATAGAGAAAGAATCAGTAAGATGATAGAGAATACTGTTATGATTGAAGATTTGGACATGCAGCTTTGCTGTGTGTCTGAAAATCCTCATGTTATTCTGGATAAGATTAAGGAGACGAAAGAAGTAGGTCTGTATTTCCTTGATATTGATCTTAACAGTGACATTTCGGGATTGCAGCTTGCCCAGGAGATTCGAAAATATGATCCAAGAGGATTTATTGTTTTTGTAACTACACATTCAGAAATGAGTTATATGACTTTTATCTACAAATTGGAGGCATTGGATTTCATTTTAAAAGATGATGAAGAAAATCTTGGCAGAAGAGTTCGTGAGTGTATATTAAAGGCGAACCAACGATTTGCTTCTATCAATAATAAGGTGCAGACAGTCTTTTCTGTAAAGGTGAATGATAAAGTTTACACGATAGATTATGATGATATTCTCTTTTTTGAAACATCTCCAAATGTGCATAAGATTGTTTTGCATTGTAAAAACCGAACAATGGAGTTTTTGGGTAAGATAAAAGATGTAGAAAAGAATCTGGATGAGAGATTTTATCGTTGTCATCGTTCTTTTTTGGTTAACAAGGATAATATTAAAGAAGTTGATTTGAAGAACAGAATATTATACATGGTGGACGGACAAGAATGCATGATTGCGTCCAGACTGATAAGAGGATTGAATATTGAAGGACAAAATTAAGATATTTGCATATGTAGGTAGTTGTAATGTGAATTCGACTACCGGAATAATTATGCGCGAGCTTGTAAGGTGCATACAGGATGAGACCGGCCTGGAAGTTGTTATGACTGAATTTTGCGGAAGCAAATGTGACATCAAGGAATGTGTGGGGTGTACACAATGCTTTGTCGCAGGAAAATGTGCCTTGGATTGCAAAGATGATATGAGTGAGATTCGAAAACGTATGCTGGAAGCTGATTGCATCATACTTGGCAGTCCTGTTTATTTTCATGCGGTTTCCGGTAATATGAAAAAGTTTATGGACAGGATATCATACTGGACACATACAATGGAACTGATGGGAAAGGCAGGAATCACTGTGGCAACATCCGGTGGGAACGGTCTTAAATATGTGTCAGATTATCTTCGAAAATTTATGGATTATCTGGGCGTGTTAGATGTGGGTACAATTGAAACGGCAGCATTTAATAAGCAGTACATGATAAATGAAAAAACGCTGGACAAGATGCAGCCAATGCTTCATAACTGTGCAAAAGCTGTTAAAGATTATTTGGTAGACGGACATATTCCTGCTGTCAGCAGAATGCAAAAGGATGTCTTTTTGATGTATAAAAAAAGGTATGAAGAATTAAAAGAATACATAGACGATGTTGATGAAATAAGACGATGGTACGACCGAGGATTTAATGAGTATGATTGCTTTGAGGACGCACTTAGGGCAATTTACAAAACAGCTCCATCATTGAATTAAGAATGATTAATTCAATGGTGGATTTTTTTGTTGGAGTTATGTGCTGCCTTGCATGTATGTTTTATGATACGTTTACGAGTCGTAAACGTATCATGAAGCAAAAAATATTGCGAAAAAGACTCAAAAAAGGTCATTTAATACAAAAACAAATTAAATGGGAAAAATGATGTATACTCATAAATGTAGCAGCTACAAAAAACAAAAATTTAACTAATTTGATATTAAAGAAAGGGAAACAAAAAATGAAGAATGTATCAGAAATCAAAGATCCAGTATTAAGAGAAAAGGTTAATTCAATTGTATCAAATCCAAGCGGAAATGTAACAGTAGAACTTACAGAGCAGGATATGGAAGCACTTGCAGGAGCAGGTTGGATACCTGATATCAGTGCAGCTCTTGGTAACAAAGGAAAATTCTGCACATTGACAAAAGAATGTCAGGCATGTTGCAACTAGTCTCTTGATGTTGATGAACTAGTTTTGTGATATTAATTTATTGAATTATTTATTCGGAAAAGTTAAGAAAATTTATTAGAAAAAAGGAGAAATTTAAAATGGAGAATTTTAAGGACGAAAAGAAGGTTGCTCCAGAGGGAGCAGTAAATGAGAAAGAATTACAGGAGTTAGCTGATGCTGAAACACCTGATGGAGGAACCTTAGTGGAGGCAACAATCGCAGTTTCAGTTGCTTTATCTGCAGGATTTTGCCCATCATTTAAGTGCTCTTCTAAGTGTAAGTAATAAATTGCATATTGTAACGGTCACGTTGCATGATTTACATAATAAATTCATATATATTATGTGACGTGACTGTGTGTAAAGGAGAATGACTATGGCAAATTTTATTAAAGGAATCATTGTAACAATAGTAGTTCTTTTAGCTTTGTTAGGTGTAAATGTTATTTGCAATATTACAAAGTTTGAAATCAATCAGGTTATAGTGGGAACGCTTGCAGCGATTGTAGGTATGACGCTCTATGCTAAATTGACAGGTAAGAAAAATGAACAGTAGAGTGAGTCAATGGGAATGGTTCTGAGTCAAAGGGACGGTTCTCATTGACTCATTGTCTTATATGCGTTTGTTGATAAAATAGTCAATAAAATCATGGATTTAATGATTAAACGACAGGAGAAAAGATGATAAAGTTTAATAAAATAAAAAAAAGATATAAAAATAAAGATGTTATAAAAGACACAAGTTTTGAAGTTAAGGACAACAGAATTTCATTTATAATGGGTGAGAATGGTGCAGGAAAGACTACGCTGATAAAATGCATGGCCAATCTGGAAGATTATGAAGGCAATATAACATATGGTGGCAAGGACATAGATAAAGTTAGAAGCAGCTTTTTTGTGTTGTTTGACGATTGCCCTTTTTATAATAATTTATCTGGATTAGATAATTTACTTATATTCTCAGAAAATAAAATGAAAAAGAATGCTATATTACATTTTGCTGAAAAAATACTTGACCGCAATGTTTTAAGGTCTAAAGTGAAAACATATTCAAATGGACAGAGGAAAAAACTTGGCATTATTTTAATGGAAATATTGAAGCCTGAGTATATTATACTTGATGAAATATCTAACGGCTTAGATTATGAAAGTTTAAAGGATTTAAAGAAAAATATAAAACACTTATCATCGGATTCAACAATATTAATGACGGGTCATCAATTTGATTTTTATAATGATTTGGTAGATGATTTGTATTTGTTCAAGGGTGGCGCCATAGCGAGAGAAGATAATTATGAAAAAGGAATGAAAAAATTAGAGGAGGTTTATGATGAAAAATTGTATAAGGCAAGAGCTTAAATATGTATGGAAGTCAAAGTTTTTATTGTTGTTTTTGGTGCTAACGGTTATTACGTCAATTTTTGTTATATGGAATAATTGCAGGAATGTATCTGAAACAAATAGTTCATACGTTCGTTTAATAAATTATTATAAAAATAATAATCTTGATATAGATGAAGATCTTTCGAAAAGTGCCGATGTAATTGAAACTGGTGAGTTTGATGAGAATGGTGACGAGTATGTCCAGATAAAAAATCCATTAAAGCATTATTATTCAACTCTTCAGAGACAGATTTATGTTGTGAGCAATAAATATGTTGTTGATCAGTTTTTGGAATATGGAATAATGGTATTTTCAATTATTTTTGGGATTATGGGGACACTGTTTTCTACATATGATATAAAAAATAAAACAATAAAATATAAAGTTTCAAGATGTGGTAAGACAAAATTATTCTTGACGAAACAAATAGTGATGTTAGGAACGGTTGCGTTTTGCGTTGTGCTATCAACTTTGTTGAATTATATCTGGGCACCTTTAATCAGAAATTCAATGTTAAGTGGAATTGAAAAAATAGATGCGGGGACTTTTGATGATAATACAACAAATATTTTAGTAAAAATATTATTTGGAATTATTATAGCATGTGTTTTTGCTGAAGCCGGCTATTTCTTTGGAAGGTTATTTGGAGGAAACATTATTCCGGTAGTTGCACTTATGTTATATGTTTTACTGCTTAGTCCTATGGGGAAAGCTGATTTAAAAAACTGCATTTATGTATTGGCAATGAAGATATATTCTTTTTTGGGTTCATATGCGGTAAATGATACTGTCCGGATGGCAGGTTGGCAGGCTTTGCTTGGGTTAAGTGTATATGGTGTATTGTTCTTCTTTGGATCATTTATAATTGATAAAAGGAAGAGTGCATATGTGTGATGGAGGTTTAAAATGAAAAAGTTATTGGTTAGAATTTTGGTTGTTATTGGAATATGCTTTATAATTGTTGTGGGGGGAGCGTATATATCAAAACAATTATTTGAAGGAAATACAACGGTTGAAATTGTTCAAAAGTAAGAATGTAAGATGAATCACTTGTATATTTATTTAGTTAAATAAGTGTACAGGTGATTTTACTTTTTTGTTTCGCAATATATCGTGCTAATGTTGATAAATTGCGTGTATCAGGAAGGTTATTCAAAGTAGTTTTATAATGAGATAATTGGATTTATGAGGAACCTTTTTTCGGGTGCATTTAAAGATAACAGAAATTTGTCATATGGCTTTTTTACCGGTATCTTAAGAATCGCACAGGAAAACATATTCAGTGGATTGAATAACCTGACTGTTAATTCTGTAATGGATGAAGAATATGATGCATATTTTGGCTTTACACAATCAGAGGTTAAAAAGATGCTGGCATATTATGGGGCAGAGGATAAAAAGGAGGAGTTAAGAGACTGGTATGACGGATATTTATTCGGAAGTAAGGAGATTTATAATCCATGGTCTGTGATAAATTATATTTCCAGAGGGTGCATGCCGCAGGCATACTGGGTTAATAGCGGTAAAAATGAAATTCTTGAAGATGTACTGAAAACGTCTACATCTGATGTTAAAGAAAAACTTCGGATTTTATTGCAGTGTGAATGTGTTGTTGCTAAAATCGATGAAAATGTAGTATACAGATTACTTACGAGGGAGCCGGAACCTGGTTGTGTAACGTGTCTATACCTAATCGTGAATTAGAACAGATTGAAGATAAAGGTTATGATGCTCAGATGCGTGAACATGTCTTTGAGTATAGATTGCCAATAAAAAAGGCGAAAAAATGGCTGGTCATATCCTAATTTGGAAAAAGGCGTAAGGCTATTAAGAAGAAAAATTTGTTATAAATGAAACTTCATTATATATAGAAGAAACTCTCAATAAAATATTTAAAAAAATTATTTTTTTCTATTGCAATTAAAAAAAAAGTAGTGTAAAATGTGTACTGTTGTGACATTGATAGCTATGAAGCGTGAGGTTGCCGCAATGAATTTTGCGGGTTTTTCCGTGGAGCGAATGTCAAGTTATGAAACTGACGACAAGTCACTGTACCATAATATTTCTGCTATAGAAGCAGATAAATGTGTGTCAATCATCGCGAAACACACGGATGAGTGTACAGTCACCACTTGTCGTACTAAACTAAAGTGCGAAAAGGAGGCGGCTTTTTTTATGGCAAGTCAAGTAATGAGAATCACACTGAAAGCATACGATCATCAGTTAGTTGATCAGTCTGCTGCAAAGATTATCGAAACTGTTAAGAAGACAGGATCTAAGGTATCAGGACCTGTACCTCTTCCAACTAAGAAGGAAGTAGTTACAATCCTTAGAGCAGTACACAAGTACAAAGATTCTAGAGAGCAGTTCGAGCAGAGAACTCACAAGAGACTGATTGATATCATTGCCCCAACACCAAAGACTGTTGAGACATTATCAAGATTAGAGATGCCAGCTGGTGTATTCATCGACATTAAGATGAAGTAATTTCGGGAATGATTCCTACGTGGCCATAAAGGTCAACACAAAACAAGTTAAAAAATCCTTAGGGTTAATTATAGAGTCCAAGCGCTCGGACAGAGACCAAGCACTTTGTAAGAACCGTCTAGGATGATCAAGGTGAAGACAACGAACCTAAGACAGTGTCAGTAGCTTTGATCCGCTGTAGATTTTATAGGAGGTGCAATTTAATGAAGAAAGCTATTTTAGCTACAAAGGTTGGAATGACACAGATCTTCAATGAAGATGGCGTGTTAACACCGGTAACAGTATTGCAGGCAGGTCCTTGTGTAGTAACACAGATCAAGACTGTTGAGAACGATGGTTATGATGCAGTACAGGTTGGTTACGGTGAAGCAAAAGACAAGATTGTTACTAAAGATGTAACAGGAAAGAAAGTTATCAGACATCCACATGGTGTGAAGAGAGCACAGCAGAAGCACTTTGCAAAAGCAGGTGTTGAGAGCAAGAAGTACTTAAAGGAATTTAAGTTCGACAACGTTGCTGATTATTCTTTAGCACAGGAAATCAAGGCTGATATCTTCGCAGCAGGAGATAAGGTTGACGTAACAGGAATTTCAAAAGGTAAAGGATTCCAGGGCGCAATCAAGAGACATGGACAGTCAAGAGGACCTATGGGACATGGTTCTAAATATCATCGTCACGCTGGTTCAAACGGTGCATGTTCTGATCCAAGCCGTGTATTCAAAGGAAAGCACATGGCAGGACACATGGGAGCTGAGAAGGTTACAGTTCAGAACCTTGAAGTTGTAAGAGTAGATGCCGAGAACAATGTAATCCTTGTAAAGGGTGCTGTTCCGGGACCAAAGAAGGCATTTCTCGTAATTAAAGAATCAGTAAAGGCAATGTAGTGCTTAAGGAAGGAGGATCACACAGATGGCAAAGGTATCTGTATACAATATCGAAGGCAAGGAAGTTGATACAATCGAGCTCAACGATGCAGTCTTCGGAGTTGAGATAAATGAACATTTAGTTCATCTGGCAGTTTTACAGCAGCTTGCTAATAAGCGTCAGGGAACACAGAAAGCTAAGACTCGTTCAGAAGTGAGCGGTGGCGGAAGAAAGCCATGGAGACAGAAGGGAACAGGTCATGCAAGACAGGGTTCTACAAGAGCTCCACAGTGGACAGGCGGCGGAGTTGTATTCGCACCAGTACCAAGAGATTATTCATTCAAGATGAATAGAAAAGAAAAGGCATTGGCTATTAAGTCAGCACTTACATCAAAGGTTGTTGATAACAAGATCGTAGTTCTTGATAACTTTGACCTTGATGAGATTAAGACAAAGAAGGTTGCTGGAATCCTTGATGCTCTTAAAGTATCTAAGGCATTAATCGTTACTAACGGTAAGAACTTCAACCTTGAGAAGTCAGCTGGTAACATCCAGAACGTAAGAGTAAGTTCTGTAGAGGTTGCTAAGGAAGATGATAAGAAGGCAGTTAAGAGTACAATCAATGTATATGACATCGTTAAGTATGATACATTAGTTGTTACTAAGGATGCTGTAAAGGCTATAGAGGAGGTATATGCATAATGGCAGATTTAAAGTATTATGACGTTATTCTTAAGCCGGTAGTCACAGAGAAGAGCATGGACATCATGGCTGAAAAGAAATATACATTCCTTGTTAATACAGATGCTAACAAGAACCAGATTAAAGAAGCTGTTGAAAAGCTTTTCGATGGCGCTAAGGTAGAAAAGGTTAGCACAATGAACCTTGACGGTAAGTCACGCAGACGTGGAAGAACAGTTGGTAAGACTGCTAAGCAGAAGAAAGCAATTGTTAAGCTTACTGCAGACAGCAAGGAAATAGAGATTTTCCAGGGACTTTAATTAGAACCTGAATTGACAATAAAGAATATACGCAATAAAGCGTGATAACAAATTTGAAACTTGAAAGGAGTTTGCAAAATGGGAATTAAAAAGTTTAACCCATATACACCTTCCAGAAGAAACATGACAAGCTCTGATTTCGCTGAGATCACAGCTACATCTCCTGAGAAGTCACTCTGTGTATCATTAAAGAAGAATGCTGGACGTAACAACCAGGGTAAGATCACAGTAAGACACCAGGGTGGTGGTTCTAGAAGAAAGTATAGAATTATTGATTTTAAGAGAAACAGCAAGGATGGAATTCCTGCAACAGTTAAATCGATCGAGTATGATCCAAACAGAACAGCAAATATCGCTCTTATCTGCTATGCAGACGGAGTAAAAGCATATATACTTGCTCCTAACGATTTAAAGGTAGGAGATCAGGTAACAAGTGGTTCAGGAGCAGAAATCAAAGTTGGTAACTGCTTACCACTCGCTGAAATCCCTGTAGGTACATTAGTACACAACATCGAGTTATATCCTGGTAAGGGTGGACAGATGGTTCGTTCAGCAGGTAACTCAGCACAGCTTATGGCTAAGGAAGGAAAGTATGCAACACTCAGACTTCCATCAGGTGAGATGAGAATGGTTCCAATTCTTTGCCGTGTAACAATCGGTGTAATCGGTAACGGTGATCACAACCTTGTTAACATCGGTAAGGCAGGACGTAAGCGTCACATGGGTATCAGACCTACAGTTCGTGGTTCTGTTATGAACCCTAATGACCATCCACACGGAGGTGGTGAAGGTAAGGCTCCAGTAGGACGTTCCGGACCATTAACTCCATGGGGTAAACCTGCACTTGGATTAAAGACAAGAAAGAAGAACAATAAATCTAACAAGCTGATTGTCAGAAGAAGAGACGGAAAGGCAATCAAATAGTTTAAGGAGGATTAGAATATGGCTCGTTCACTTAAAAAAGGACCATTTGCTGATGAAAGCTTACTTAAAAAAGTAGACGCAATGAACGCTGCTAACGAAAAGTCTGTTATTAAGACTTGGTCACGCCGTTCAACAATATTCCCACAGATGGTTGGACATACAATAGCTGTTCATGACGGAAGAAAGCATGTGCCTGTATATATCACAGAAGATATGGTAGGACACAAGCTTGGTGAGTTCGTAGCAACAAGAACTTACAGAGGACATGGAAAAGACGAGAAGAAATCTAGAAGATAATCATAAGTATTGAAAGGAGGTTCATCCAATGGCAACAGGACATAGATCCCAGATTAAAAGAGAGAGAAATGAGAATAAAAGAGATACAAGACCATCTGCTAAGTTATCTTACGCAAGAGTCTCTGTTCAGAAGGCTTGTTTCGTCTTAGATGCCATCAGAGGCAAGGATGTACAGACAGCACTTGCGATTGTAACATACAATCCAAGATATGCTTCCAGTTTAATAGAAAAATTATTAAAGTCAGCTATCGCTAATGCTGAGAATAATAATGGAATGAATGTAGATAATCTTTATGTTGAAGAGTGTTATGCTAACAAAGGACCAACAATGAAGAGAGTTAAACCTAGAGCACAGGGTAGAGCTTACAGAATCGAAAAGAGAATGAGCCACATCACAATCGTGCTTAATGAAAGATAGGAGGGCATTATGGGACAGAAAGTTAATCCTCATGGTTTAAGAGTCGGTGTCATCAGTGACTGGGATTCAAAATGGTACGCAGAAGCTGATTTCTCAGACTATCTTGTAGAAGATTATAATATTAGAAAGTTCCTTAAGAAGGAATTATACAGTGCTGGTATCGCTAAGATCGAAATCGAGAGAGCATCAGATAGAATTAAGATCGCTATCTACACAGCTAAGCCTGGTGTAGTAATCGGTAAGGGCGGTTCTGAGATTGAGAAGTTAAAGGTTAAACTTACTAAGTTCACAGATAAGAAGATTTCTGTTGACATCAAGGAAGTTAAGAAGCCTGATTCAAATGCACAGCTCGTTGCTGAGAACATTGCAGCACAGCTTGAGAACCGTGTTTCATTCAGACGTGCAATGAAGTCAACAATGTCAAGAACAATGAAGACAGGTGTTAAGGGAATCAAGACAGCTGTTTCAGGACGTCTTGGCGGAGCAGATATGGCTCGTACAGAATTCTACAGCGAAGGAACAATTCCTCTTCAGACATTACGTGCTGACATCGGATATGGATTTGCTGAGGCAGATACAACATACGGTAAGTTAGGCGTAAAGGTTTGGATATTTAATGGTGAAGTTCTTCCAACAAAAAATGTTAAGGAAGGGAGCGAGAAATAAATGTTAATGCCAAAAAGAGTAAAGCGTCGTAAACAGTTCCGTGGTACCATGAGAGGTAAGGCGCTTAGAGGAAATAAGATTACTAATGGTGAGTTTGGTATCGTTGCAACAGAGCCAGGTTGGATTAAGTCTAATCAGATCGAAGCAGCCCGTATCGCTATGACACGTTACATCAAGCGTGGTGGTAAGGTTTGGATCAAGATTTTCCCTGATAAGCCTGTTACAGCAAAACCTGCTGAGACTCGAATGGGTTCAGGAAAAGGTTCTTTAGAGTACTGGGTAGCAGTAGTTAAGCCTGGTCGTGTTATGTTTGAGATTGCTGGCGTTTCAGAAGAGGTTGCTAGAGAAGCTCTTCGTCTCGCTACACACAAATTACCTGTTAAGTGTAAGGTAGTTTCTCGTGCAGACTTAGAAGGAGGTGCGGGCAGTGAAGAATAGAGATTATTTAAATGAATTAAAGCTTAAGAGTGTTGATGAGTTAAAAGAAGACTTAGTAGCTGCTAAAAAGGAACTTTTCAATTTAAGATTCCAGAACGCAACTAACCAGTTAGACAATACAAGCAGAATTAAAGAAGTAAGAAAGAACATCGCAAAGATCGAGACAGTTATTTCTGAAAAAGCTAGAGCTTAGTAATTCCGGAAAGGAGGAATTGTTTTGGAGAGAAATCTTAGAAAAACCCGTGTTGGTTTAGTAGTTAGTGATAAAATGGACAAGACAATCACTGTTGCAGTAGTAGATAACGTAAAGCATCCACTTTACAAGAAGATCATGAAGAGAACTTACAAGTTAAAAGCTCATGATGAGAACAATGAATGTCGTATCGGTGATAGAGTTAAGGTGATGGAGACAAGACCTTTATCAAAGGATAAGAGATGGAGACTTGTTGAAATCGTAGAGAAGGCAAAATAATATTTGCAGTTGACTGAAAGGAGAATAGATCATGATCCAGCAGGAATCAAGATTAAAGGTTGCTGATAATACAGGTGCTAAAGAATTACTTTGCATCAGAGTATTAGGCGGTTCAACAAGAAGATATGCGAATATCGGCGATGTAATCGTTGCTTCGGTCAAAGATGCAACACCAGGTGGAGTTGTTAAAAAGGGTGACGTTGTTAAAGCCGTTGTAGTTCGTACAGTAAAAGAGACTCGTCGTAAGGACGGTTCTTATATAAGATTTGATGAGAATGCAGCAGTAATCATCAAGGAAGACAAGAATCCAAAGGGAACCCGTATTTTTGGACCAGTTGCAAGAGAGCTTAGAGATAAGCAGTTTATGAAGATTATTTCTCTTGCTCCTGAAGTACTGTAAGGAGGTGCAGACTGTGGCAACAAATAAGATTCAGAAGGGTGATACTGTTAAGGTTATCGCCGGTAAAGATAAAGGAAAATCAGGTAAGGTTATCGCAGTAGCAGATAACAAGGTACTTGTTGAAGGTATCAATGAAGTTACAAAGCACTCTAAGGCAAGCGCAGCTAATCCAAAGGGTGGAATCATCAAGAAGGAAGCTTTCCTTGATGTATCTAACGTAATGTACCTTCACAAAGGTGAGCCTGCAAGAATTCAGTTTGAAGTTTCAACAACTAACAAAGATGGTAAGGAAAAGAGAACTGTAACAAGACTTGCTAAGGTAGCCGGCAAACCGGCTGAGAAGATTTAATCAGGAAGGAGGTCATTTCGTTGAGCAGACTTAAAGATAGTTATAATTCAGAAATTAAAGACGCTATGGTAAAGAAGTTCGGTTATAAGAACGTAATGCAGATACCAAAGCTTGATAAGATAGTAATAAACATGGGCGTTGGAGAAGCTAAAGACAATGCAAAGGTTCTTGATTCAGCAGTAAAGGATCTTGAAATCATCGCCGGCCAGAAAGTTATCGTAACAAAGGCTAAGAAGTCAGTAGCTAACTTCAAATTAAGAGAAGGAATGCCAATCGGATGTAAGGTTACACTTCGTGGTGAGAAGATGTATGAATTCCTTGATCGTCTCGTTAACCTTGCACTCCCACGTGTACGTGACTTTAGAGGTGTTAATCCTAACGCTTTTGATGGTAGAGGAAATTATGCACTTGGTATCAAGGAGCAGCTTATTTTCCCTGAGATCGAATATGACAAGGTTGATAAGGTTAGAGGTATGGATATCATCTTTGTTACAACAGCAAAGACTGATGAAGAAGCTCGTGAATTATTGACATTATTCGGAATGCCATATAGTAAATAGGATTATTAGGAGGATGAATCATGGCTAAGACATCTATGAAGATTAAGCAGCAGCGTAAGCAGAAATTCTCTACAAGAGAATACAATCGTTGCAAGATTTGTGGTCGTCCACATGCTTATTTAAGAAAGTACGGAATCTGCAGAATCTGCTTCCGTGAATTAGCATATAAAGGCCAGATACCAGGTGTTAAGAAAGCAAGCTGGTAAGATTTAGGAAGGAGGAAATTCAAAATGACAATGAGCGATCCAATCGCAGATATGCTTACAAGAATCCGTAATGCAAATACTGCTAAACATGATACAGTAGACGTTCCTGCTTCTAAGATGAAGACAGCTATTGCTGATATCTTAGTAAAAGAGGGATACATCGAGAAGTATGAGATTGTTGAAATCAACGGTTATAACAACATTCATATAACATTAAAATATGGTAAGGACAAGAACGTGAAGATTATCACAGGTCTTAAGAGAATCTCTAAGCCAGGTCTTCGTGTGTATGCCGGTAAGGATGAACTTCCTAAGGTACTTGGCGGACTTGGTATTGCCATCATTTCAACAAACAAGGGCGTAATCACTGACAAAGAGGCTAGAGCACTTAACGTTGGTGGAGAAGTTCTTGCATACGTATGGTAAGATTGAATAACTTATAGACTATTTAACAAAGAATATAGGAGGTGCGGGCATGTCACGAATCGGAAGAATGCCTATCGCAATACCGGCAGGAGTAACTGTTGATGTTGCAGAAAATAATAAAGTGACTGTAAAAGGTCCTAAGGGTACACTCGAAAGAGTGTTACCTTCAGAGATGAGCATCAAAGTAGAAGGTGCTGAAGTTGTAGTAACAAGACCTAACGATTTAAAGAAGATGAAGTCTTTACACGGACTTACAAGAACTCTTATCAACAACATGGTTGTTGGTGTAACTAACGGTTACGAGAAAGTTCTTGAAATCAACGGTGTAGGTTACAAGGCTGCAAAGCAGGGTAAGAAGTTAGTATTATCTTTAGGATATTCACATACAGTTGATATGGAAGATCCAGAGGGAGTTGAGTCTGTACTCGACGGTCCTAACAAGATTATCATCAAAGGTATCGACAAGGAAAAAGTAGGCCAGTACGCAGCAAATATCAGAGAGAAGAGAGCTCCAGAGCCATATAAGGGCAAGGGAATCAAGTATGCTGATGAAGTTATAAGACGTAAAGTTGGTAAGACTGGTAAGAAATAAGTAAAGGAGTGAAAGCAGATGGTTAATAAAGCATCAAGAAGTCAGGCACGCGTTAAGAAACATAACAGAATGCGCAATCATTTATCAGGAACTGCAAGCAGACCACGTTTAGCAGTTTTCAGAAGCAATAATCATATGTACGCTCAGATTATTGACGACACAGTTGGTAACACTTTAGTTTCAGCATCTACTCTTCAGAAGGATGTTAAGGCTGAATTAGAGAAAACAAATAATGTTGATGCAGCAGCAAAGCTTGGTACTGTTATCGCTAAGAAGGCATTAGACAAGGGAATTACAAATGTTGTCTTTGACAGAGGCGGATTCATTTATCAGGGTAAGATCAAAGCATTAGCAGAAGCAGCTAGAGAAGCTGGACTTGAATTCTAATAGGAGGAAGACACATGAGACGTAATATAGTTGATGCTAGCCAGTTAGAGTTAGAAGATACAGTAGTATCAATCAAGCGTGTAACTAAGGTTGTTAAGGGTGGACGTAACATGAGATTCACAGCTTTAGTTGTTGTCGGAGACGGTAACGGACACGTTGGAGCCGGTTTAGGAAAGGCTGCAGAAATTCCTGAAGCTATCCGTAAGGGCAAAGAGGCAGCAATAAAGAGTTTAATTGAATTACCAATCGACGAGAATAAGAGTATTCCACACGACTTCATTGGTAACTATGGAAGCGCTTCAGTATTAATGAAGAAGGCTCCAGAGGGTACCGGAGTTATCGCAGGTGGTCCTGCGCGTGCGGTACTTGAGCTTGCCGGAATTAAGAATATCCGTACAAAGTCATTAGGATCACGTAACAAACAGAACGTTGTACTTGCTACAATAGCTGGTTTAAGCCAGTTAAAGACTCCTGAGGAAGTTGCAAAGGCAAGAGGAATCGCTGTTTCAGAACTTAGTTAGGAGGATTTGGACAATGGCAGGTAAATTAAAAATAACATTAACAAAATCTACTATCGGTGCTGTTCCAAGAAACAGAAAGACTGTTGAAGCACTTGGTCTTAAGAGACCTAACCAGTCTGTAGAGATGCCAGATAACGAGGCAATCAGAGGAATGATTCACAAGGTTCAGCATATGGTAAAGGTTGAGGAAATCTAATACTAAGATTAGAAGGAGGTGCAAAGAATGAATTTATCAGAATTAAAGGCAGCACAGGGTTCGGTTCAGAGTGATAACTTCAGAAGAGGTCGTGGACACGGTTCAGGTAACGGAAAGACAGCAGGTAAAGGTCATAAGGGACAGAAGGCACGTTCAGGAGCTCCAAGAATCGGATTCGAAGGTGGACAGATGCCTATCTATAGAAGAATTCCTAAGAGAGGATTCACAAATAGAAATTCTAAGGACATCGTAGCAATTGATGTTTCTGCACTTAACAGATTTGAAGATGGTTCTGTAGTTACTATCGAATCACTTCTTACAATTAAGAGTGCCGTTCAGGAAAAGGGACCAGACCGTAAGAAAGGTATCATTGATAACGAGCTTGACGGTGTTAAGATCCTTGGAAACGGAGAATTAACTAAGAAGCTTACAGTTCAGGCTAATGCATTTAGTGCAAGCGCTAAGGAGAAGATTGAAGCACTTGGTGGAAAAGCCGAGGTGATCTAGTATATGCTTAAAACATTTATAAATGCATTAAAGATCCCAGATATGAGAAAGAAGCTTTTATACGTGTTTGTAGCAATTATTGTTGTTAGAATTGGATGCCAGTTACCTGTACCTGGCATCGATACTACAGCAATCAGACAGATGTTTGAAAGTTTTGAGGGATTAGAGTTTTTGGAATCATTTACCGGTGGTTCTTTTTCGGCGATGTCAATATTCGCATTGAACATTACGCCATACATCACTTCATCAATTATAATGCAGCTTTTAACTATAGCTATTCCTAAGCTTGAAGAGCTTCATCAGGATGAAGACGGTAGAAAGAAGATTGCTGAGATTACTCGTTATGTAACAGTAATACTTGCTGTTATTGAGAGTGCCGGAATGGCAATCGGATTTGGTAATTCAGGATATTTTGAGCTTAAACCAATAATCGTTATTTACATGGTGGTATCGATGACTGCAGGTTCTGCATTCCTTATGTGGTTAGGTGAAAATATCACAGAATACGGTGTAGGAAACGGTATATCAATTATCCTTCTTGTGAACATTGTATCAAGAATGCCAAGTGATATAAGCAGTTTGATTAAGCAGTTCATTACATCTGAAACTGCAACAGTAAGTAAAGTTGTTAACGGTATTGTTATGGTTGTTGTTATTGTTGCCGTAGTTATACTTGTAGTACTTCTTAATGCAGCTGAGCGTAGAATTCCTATCCAGTATGCTAAGAAGATTCAGGGTAACAAGATGGTCGGCGGACAGGCAACATATATTCCATTAAAGGTTAACACAGCCGGCGTTATCCCAATCATTTTTGCAAGCTCAATGCTTCAGGTTCCTGTAATTCTTTCAAGATTCTTCGGAGTTCAGGGAGCATCAGGAATACTTGAAGATGGAAAACATGCTACATTATGGCAGATGTGCCTTAAGATGTTTGGACAGAACAGCTGGTTTAATACACAGAGTTTTTCAGAATTTAAATATACATTAGGTTATGTATTGTACATTGTTATGGTATTTTTCTTTGCTTATTTCTATACTTCAATTACATTTAACCCAATTGAAGTATCGAATAACATGAAGAAATCAGGTGGATTTGTTCCTGGTATCAGACCTGGTAAACCAACTACCGATTATCTCATGAAAGTACTGAATGCAATCATATTAATCGGTGCAATAGGACTTTCTATTGTTGCTACAATACCTATTTTCTTTGAAGGTGTATTTAAAGCGTCTGTCAGCTTTGGTGGAACATCACTCATTATTATCGTGGGTGTTATTATAGAGACTGTAAAACAGGTTGAGTCCCAAATGCTTGTAAGACATTACAAAGGATTTTTGGCAGACTAATTTAGACTTATATAAGAAAAAGCTGTAGATTAATTTCTACAGCTTTTGCAGATTAAATAACAAACAGCGTTGTTTTGGAAGGAGAAAGTATTATGAAGATTATCATGTTAGGTGCTCCTGGAGCAGGAAAAGGAACACAGGCTAAGAAAATTGCAGAAAAATATTCAATTCCTCATATTTCAACAGGTGATATTTTCAGAGCAAATATTAAAAACGGAACAGAGCTTGGTAAGAAGGCAAAGACATATATGGATCAGGGATTACTTGTACCTGATGAGCTCGTTGTTGACCTTGTAGTTGACAGAGTTGGACAGGACGATGCTAAGAACGGATATGTTCTTGACGGATTCCCAAGAACAATTCCACAGGCAAAGGCTCTTGATGAGGCACTTGCAAAGCTTGGAGATAAGGTTGATTATGCAATCAATGTTGAAGTTCCTGATGAGAACATCATCAATAGAATGTCAGGAAGAAGAGCTTGCGTATCATGTGGTGCAACATATCATCTTGTACACATTCCTCCAAAGACAGAAGGAATTTGTGATACATGTGGAGCAGAGCTTATCTTAAGAGATGATGATAAGCCTGAGACTGTTAAGAAGAGACTTGATGTATATCATGATCAGACACAGCCACTTATCGATTATTATACAAACAGCGGAATATTAAAAGAAGTAGACGGAACACAGGATATGGCTGATGTTTTCGCTGCTATTACAGGTATTCTTGGTGAATAATAATGGCTATTAAAGTTAAGTCAGCAGGCGAAATCGAAAAAATGCGTACGGCAGGAAAAATACTTGCCGATGTGCACGAGGAATTGCATAAGATAATAAAACCTGGGATAACGACTTACGATATTAATACTGCAGCGGATGAGATAATAAGAAGTTATGGGTGTGAGCCTTCATTCTTAAACTATGAAGGCTTCCCGGCTTCTGTATGCGTTTCCGTTAACAATGAGGTTGTGCACGGAATACCTAATTCACAGCGCTTTATAAATGAAGGTGATATTGTAAGTATAGATGCAGGAGTTAAGTATCAGGGCTTTCACTCGGATGCAGCCAGAACATGGGCTGTGGGTGAGATAAGCGAGGAAGCAGCAAGACTCATAAAGATAACGCAGGAAAGTTTTTTCGAAGGCATAAAAATGGCCAGGGCAGGTAATCATCTTAACGATATATGCAAAGCAATTTCTGCGTATGTACTAAAAAATGGATTCAGTGTGGTCAGGGATTTAACCGGGCACGGAATTGGAGAAAATCTTCATGAAAAGCCTATGGTGCCTAACTACCCGATGAGATTTCGAGGACCAAAACTTGTACCGGGAATGACGTTGGCCATTGAGCCTATGGTAAATGCCGGTGGATATGCAGTGTATTGGGATGATAACGACTGGACTGTTTTAACGGCGGATGATTCATTATCTTCGCATTATGAGAATACAATTCTTATAACGGAAGGTGAGCCGGAAATACTTTCCCTGAAACAGTAATCCCCGCACTATTTGAAATGAGGATGCAAATATGAATTTTGAAGCAGGGCAGATTGTAATGTCAAAGGCGGGACACGATAGATTATCATATTATATTGTAGTTTCGTCGGATGATAAATACCTCTATCTGGTAAACGGAAAGACAAGAACACTGGATAAAGCAAAAAAGAAAAAAATAATCCATGTTCAACCTACGTTAAATGTAGATAAGGATGTTGCTAATAAGATTAAATCCGGTACTGTAACAGACGAGGAAATCAAAAGAACTATTAAGTTGTATATTCAGAAAATCGACAGGAAATAAATTATGCATGAACAGGAGGACTAAAAATGTCAAAGGCAGATGTATTAGAGATTGAAGGAACTGTTGTTGAAAAACTTCCTAACGCCATGTTTCAGGTTGAACTTGAAAATGGACATAAGGTATTAGCCCATATAAGCGGTAAGCTTAGAATGAATTATATAAAAATACTTCCTGGTGACAAGGTAAAACTTGAAATGTCACCATATGATCTTTCAAAAGCAAGAATAACATGGAGAGATAAATAAAAAAATCTCTTGATAAAGTTTTTGAGAGATGATATAATGTCAAATGGACTTTTGTGAAAGGAGTGAATTAAAGTGAAGGTTAGATCATCAGTTAAACCAATTTGCGAAAAATGCAAAGTCATCAAAAGAAAGGGCAGCATCAGAATAATCTGTGAAAACCCAAGACACAAGCAGAGACAGGGCTAATATTTAACCCGATATAAGTTCTAATTCTGTTTGATTTTTTAGCGGCTGAAACATGAAACACCAGGCGGTGTTGATTGTTTGTACTATATATTGGACCGTATTTATTAACATATACATTTCACCGTCTGCGTGGCAGTAGGCGATATGTGAAGAAGTGCGGTCGTCTAAAGCAGAGGGCCAGACTGCTGGTTAGCGCATCATTAAATTTTCATCGATACAATATGTAAGCGGTGTCAGATGTGCTGTCTGCTGCGTTATGGAGTCATTACATAACAATGCGGATGTGATCAAATAAACATTATAAAAATAATTGTGGAGGTGTGAAAACACATGGCTCGTATCAGTGGTGTAGATTTACCAAGAGAAAAACGTGTAGAAATCGGATTAACATATATCTATGGTATAGGTAGAGTTACTTCTAACCGTCTTCTTGAATATGCTAAGATTGACCCTAACACACGTTGTAAGGACCTTACAGATGATGAAGTAGGAAAGATTCGTGATGCAATCGAAGCACTTCAGGTTAGCGTAGAAGGTGATCTTCGTAGAGAGATTGCCCTTAATATTAAGAGATTACAGGAAATCGGATGTTACAGAGGAATCCGTCATAGAAAAGGACTTCCTGTTCGTGGACAGCATACAAAGAATAATGCTAGAACTCGTAAGGGTCCAAAGCGCACGGTTGCTAATAAGAAGAAATAGTCTTAGATAGTGGTGCACTTCAGCGTACTGTAGCTAATAAGAAGAAGTAATCTTAGATAGTGGTACGCTTCAGCGTACAGTAGCTAATAAGAAGAAGTAATCTTAGATAGTGGTACGCTTCAGCGCACGGTTGCTAATAAGAAGAAATAATCTAATTAATTTATAGAAGTAATTTAAAATCTATAGGAGGTTTTGATATGGCTAAGGCAAATACAGCTTCAAAGTCAAAGAAGCGTGTTAAGAAGAATGTCGAACGTGGACAGGCACATATTCAGTCATCTTTTAATAATACAATTGTTACCCTCACAGATTCAGAGGGAAATGCACTTTCATGGGCAAGTGCTGGTGGATTAGGATTCAGAGGATCTAGAAAGTCAACACCATATGCAGCACAGATGGCAGCTGAGACAGCAGCTAAGGCAGCATTAGTTCATGGTTTAAAGAGTGTAGAAGTTATGGTTAAAGGTCCTGGTTCAGGAAGAGAAGCAGCTATCCGTGCCCTTCAGGCATGCGGTATTGAAGTAACAAGTATTCAGGATGTTACTCCGGTTCCACATAACGGATGTAGACCACCAAAACGTAGAAGAGTCTGATTTTAGGAGGTGCAATAAAAATGGCAAGAGACATGAGTCCCGTTTTAAAGAGATGTAGATCACTTGGACTTGAACCAATGTATTTAGGAATTGACAAGAAGTCTAACAGAGCTCCAAGAGCAGGTAAGAAGCCAAGTGAGTATGGATTACAGTTAAAAGAAAAGCAGAAAGCTAAATTTATATACGGTGTTTTAGAGAAGCCTTTCAGAAACAACTTTGAGAGAGCTACAAAGATGAAGAATGGTACAGCAGGTGAGAACCTTCTTATCATCCTTGAACTTAGATTAGACAACGTAATGTTCAGATTAGGTTATGGTAGAACAAGAAAAGAAGCTAGACAGATCGTAGATCACAAGCATGTATTAGTTAACGGAAAGTGTGTTAACATTCCTTCTTATCAGGTTAAGCCTGGTGACGTAATCGAAATCAAAGAGAAATTCAAGTCAGCTCAGAGATATAAAGATATCCTTGAGGTAACAGATGCAAGATTAGTTCCTGCATGGCTTGAGGCTGATCATGAAGCTCTTAAGGGTGAAGTTAAGGAAATGCCTACAAGAGAAATGATCGATGTTCCAGTTGATGAGATGCGTATCGTCGAGTTGTATTCTAAATAATAACTAGATATTAAAACTCAAAAGGAGGGTCCTAAAGTGTTTGATTTTGAAAAACCAAGAATAGAAATCGCAGAAATTTCTGAAGATAAGAGATATGGACGTTTTGTTGTTGAGCCCCTTGAGAGAGGATATGGTACAACACTTGGTAACTCTTTGAGAAGAATTATGCTGTCATCATTACCGGGCGCAGCTGTAAGCCAGGTTAAGATTGATGGTGTGGTACATGAATTCAGCTCTCTTCCTGGTGTTAAGGAAGATGTTACTGAGATTATCATGAACATAAAAAATCTTGCTATTAAGAATACAAGTGACTCAGATGAACCAAAAACTGCATATATTGAGTTTGAAGGTGAAGGCGTAGTAACAGCAAAGGATATTGTTGTTGATTCAGAAGTAGAGATTATGAATCCTGATCAGGTCATCGCTACATTAAGCGGTGGCGCTGACTGTAAGCTTTTCATGGAGCTTACAATTACAAAGGGAAGAGGATACATTGGTGCTGACAAGAATAAGACAGACGATACTCCTGCAGGAGTAATTCCTGTTGATTCTATTTACACACCGATTGAGCGTGTAAATCTTACAGTTCAGAACACCCGTGTAGGTCAGGTTACAGACTATGATAAACTGACACTCGATGTATACACTAACGGAACACTTGGTCCTGATGAGGCTGTAAGCCTTGCAGCTAAGGTTTTAAGTGAACATCTTAATCTCTTCATCGATTTATCAGAGAGTACAAAGGATGTCAGCGTAATCGTTGATAAGCCAACTAACGATGATAAAGCTGCACTCAATATGGTTATTGATGAGCTTGAACTTTCAGTTCGTTCATACAACTGCCTTAAGAGAGCAGGAATTAACACTGTTGAAGAACTTTGCAACAGAACATCTGAGGATATGATGAAAGTTAGAAATCTTGGACGTAAATCACTTGAAGAAGTACTTGCTAAGTTAAAAGAACTTGGTCTTTCACTTCGTGAGAGTGACGAATAATATTTGAGATACTGCAAGGAGGTAAACACATGGCAGGCTATAGAAAACTTGGAAGAACTTCAAGTCAAAGAAAAGCTTTACTTCGTAATCAGGTAACTAACCTTTTATATAACGGAAAGATTACTACAACAGAAGCAAAGGCTAAAGAAATTCGTAGAATCGCTGAAAGCTTAATCGCTTTAGCAGTTAAAGAAAAAGATAACTATGAGACAGTTACAGTTTCGGCTAAACAGGTTCGTAAGGACGCTGAAGGCAAGAGAGTTAAAGAAGTTGTAGACGGAAAGAAAGTAGACGTATTTGATACAGTTGAAAAGACAATCAAGAAGGATAAGCCTTCACGTCTTCATGCAAGAAGAAAGATGCTTTCTTACCTCTATACAATAACAGAAGTTCCTACAGAAGCAGCAGGAAAGAAGAAGGGAACTAAGACTGTTGATTTAACAGAAAAGTTATTTGAAGAGATTGCACCTAAATATGCAGACCGCAATGGTGGTTACACAAGAATTATCAAGAAGGGTCAGCGTAAAGGTGACGCAGCTATGGAAGTTGTTATCGAGTTAGTTTAATCTCGATAGGATTATAAGATAAAAAAGGTCTGTTACCTACGGGTGACAGACCTTTTTTGGTAGAATAACAACAGCAAAAGTAGGTTATGATAGTCTATTTTAGTAGGAGAACATTGTGGTAAAAGCAGATAATCTTGTTTTTGAATATATATTAAGAGATGAAGAGGGTAATGTATCAGGAATAAATAAGGCTTTAGATGAAGTTACCCTTGATATTCATCCCGGTCAGTTCATAGCAATACTCGGCCATAACGGATGTGGCAAATCAACATTTGCAAGACACATTAATGCCTTGCTTGCACCAACTTCAGGAACTATATATGTGGATAATAAGGATGCTTCAAAAGCTGAAAACATACTTGATATAAGACAGGTTGCAGGAATGGTTTTTCAAAACCCTGATAATCAGATTATAGGTTCTGTCGTCGAAGAGGATGTGGCGTTTGGACCTGAAAATATGGGAGTTAACGTTGATGAGATGTGGGAAAGAGTGCTTGACAGCCTAAGTAAAGTCGGAATGCAGGCCTACAGAAAAAGTTCGCCTAATAAATTATCTGGTGGACAAAAACAGAGAGTTGCAATCGCCGGAACGCTTGCAATGAAGCCAAAGTGTATTGTTTTAGACGAACCTACCGCAATGCTTGATCCGATAGGGCGAAGCGAAGTAATAGATGTAATAACAAAACTTAATAAGCAGGAGAATGTTACAATAATTCTTATCACTCACTATCTTGAGGAGATAGAAAATGCAGATGTTGTATTTGTTATGAGCGAAGGTAAAATCGTGATGCAGGGGACACCGGGGCAGATATTTGCGAGACAGGACGAGTTAAGAGAATATAAGCTAGAAGTACCACAGACTGCAATTTTATCAAAAATGTTATATGACGGTGGAGTAATTAACAGAAAAACAGTAATGAACACAGAAGAATTAGTAGAAGTTATAGCAAAGGCGTTTGAAATTAAACAAGATATTTAAAATCGGAAGGAGGCGACAAGATGAGTCTGATTTTTAACGAAGTAGAGTACACATATAACCCGGGAACGTCTTTTGAAAAAAAGGCAGTTACGGATATTAGTTTTAAAATTGATGATGGAGATTTTGTTGCCATAATTGGACAGACAGGATCGGGAAAGTCGACACTGATTCAGATGATGAATGGACTTATTAAACCTTCTAAGGGCGAGATATATTATAATGGGGAAGATATATGGGATAAGGACTATAGCAGAAAAAAGTTAAGGGGAAAGGTAGGAATGGTATTTCAGTATCCGGAGCATCAGCTTTTTGAGACATCGGTTATAAAAGATGTGTGCTTTGGACCTAAGAATATAGGAATGAAGGAACTCGATGCTCAGATAAGTGCATTTGAAGCTCTTAAAGAAGTTGGAGTGGGGGATGAGTTTATAGATTATTCGCCGCTTGAGTTGTCCGGTGGAATGAAAAGAAGAGTTGCAATTGCAGGGGTTTTAGCAATGAAGCCGGAGGTAATCATCTTAGATGAGCCGACAGCGGGACTTGATCCTGAGGGTCGAAATCATATACTTGGGTTGTTAAAACGTCTTAATGAAGAAAAAGGAATAACAATTGTGCTTGTATCGCACAGCATGGAGGATGTGGCTAAGTATGCACATAAGGTCATTGTGATGAACAAGGGAAATATGGTCGCATACGATGATACAATGAAGGTATTTGCGGATAAAGAAATAATAGATGAAGCAGGACTGGCTCTCCCACAGATGTGCATGCTGTACTTTGGACTTGCGGGGAAAGGCATTTTACTTCCCGACATACCAAGAGATGAGACTGACGCATATAAGATGATATCTGATTTGTATGAAAATATGAATTAGATTTAGGCAAGGAAATGAGGAAAAAATGATAAAAGATATAACAATAGGGCAGTATTATCCGCAAGACTCGATAATACACAGACTTGACCCAAGAATAAAAATCATATCAACATTTTTATATGTACTTGTGTTGTTTATATGCGATGGTGTGTTTGAGTATGCACTTGTGACGTTGTTTCTTGCAGCACTTATAAAAACTTCACGTATACCGGTGAGATTCATTTTAAAGGGATTAAAGCCGGTGATGATGATACTCATCTTCACTATAATGGTAAAAGTTCTTTTCTCAGGCGGAATGATGGTGGAAGAAGAAAGTATACTTTTTAAGAAAGGAATACTTTGCATATCAACCGAGGGCATAAGACAAGGAGTGTTTCTTGGAATAAGATTTGTATATCTGGTAATAGGAACTTCAATGCTTACATACACGACAACACCTAACAGCCTTGCAACGGGACTTGAAAGTGTCATGAAACCGCTTAAGATTTTTAAGGTGCCGGTTGCCGAGGCTGCAATGATACTTACCATTGCATTAAGATTTATTCCGATACTTGTAGAAGAGGCGGACAGAATAATGAAAGCGCAGATGAGCAGAGGCGCGGATTTTGAAGAAGGTAACGTTGTTAAGAGAGTAAAAAGTATGGCAGTTATACTTATTCCTCTGTTTGTATCAGCATTTCGAAGGGCAAATGATCTTGCTGCGGCAATGGAAGCCAGATGTTATCATGGCGGAGAGGGCAGAACAAGACTAAAACCGCTTAAAATGAAAGGGACAGATTACGGGGCAATGGTGACAATATGTTTATTTGTCGCAGTGCTAATAACCGTACATATCAAAGTGGGATGATTAAGGAGCATTTATGTCAAGAATAAAACTTACAGTGGCATATGACGGAACCAATTACTGCGGGTGGCAAAGACAGCCGGGCGGTGTGGTAACGGTTGAAGGAAGATTAAATGAAGCTTTAAGTGAGCTTACAAAAGAAAATATAGAAGTCATAGGCGCAAGCAGAACGGACTCAGGAGTTCATGCAATGGGAAATATTGCGGTTTTTGACACACAAAGCCGTATACCGGCAGAGAAGTTTATGTATGCCCTTAATGTGAGACTGCCGGAAGATATCAGAGTGATGAAATCGGAGCAGACAGAAGATGATTTTCATCCAAGACATTGTGACTGCAATAAAACATATGTATATAGAATCTACAATGCAACTGTATGTCCTCCAACGAAGCGTCTTTATGCACATCATGAGTATGTGGCACTTGATGTTGAGAAGATGAAAGAGGCGTCAAATGAGCTTGTAGGCGAACATAATTTTGAAGCATTTTGCAGCGCTGGGTCACAGGCAAAAGACACGGTTAGGACGATATACAGTATAAGTGTGGACAAAGATGTTGATGAGATAACTATAAGAGTCAACGGTAACGGATTTTTGTACAATATGGTAAGAATAATTGCGGGTACACTTATAGAAGTGGGAAAAGGGAGAAAGACAGGCGAAGATATAAAAATGGCACTTGAAACAGGTCAAAGAAATTTTGCAGGTCCTACGGCACCGGCAAGAGGTCTGACTTTGTGTGAGATAAATTATGAAAACAATGTATAAAATGTTATGAAGAGATTTAAAAAGATGAAATTTTTTTAAAAAAGTTGTTGACATGTATATGATAAGGTAGTATAATTCCATTTGTTCGCATGAGTTAGCAGGTTTGAATTAATCCTAATGAATGTAAGAATATATAGGGCTATCGCCAAACGGTAAGGCACTGGACTCTGACTCCAGCATTTCAAGGTTCGAATCCTTGTAGCCCTGTTTTATATCTTTTATAAATTTTTAAATGTTATGCATCGGTTAATCCGATGCTGTTTTTTTGCTTTCTACACACCCGTAATATTACTTGACAAGGTGAAAACCATATCATAAACTTATTGTGAGTAGTTAGAAACTTCACAAATATAGGAGGATAGTTTTATGTCTAAATTTTGTAACAAATGTGGTGCAGAACTTGAGGATGATGTAAAGTTCTGTGATAAATGTGGTGCTCCACAGGAAGCAGCAAGTAGTGCTTCATCAGCTGTTGAATCAGTAAGCAGTTCAGTAAGTAACACTGTAAGCGGTGCAGCGGATGCGATTAAGAGCAAGGGATTTAATCCGGCATATATCGGTATAGGTGCGGTTGGAATTGTAGCAATTGTGCTTATATGTTTAATAGTATCACTTTTCAGCGGAAGCCCTAAGTCAACAGTTAAGGCTTACATGAAGGCTTTTGAAAAAGGTGATGTTGAGAAGATGCTTAACGTTACAATACCTAAGAAGATTGTTGATGAATATTTTGAAGAGAATTATAAGGATATGAAGATTGATAAGGACGACTACATTGAGGTTTATACAGATAGTTACAAGGCTCTTTGGGATGGACTTAAAGATGAGGGTAAGGTAAAGGTTGAGTATGAGATTAAGAAGCTTGAGAATGTAGATAAGGCAGATAAGCTTAAGAAAGACCTTAAGGCAATGGATGTCAAGGATCTTGACGATGTCAAAGATGGACTTGATAAACTTTATGATGATACTAATTTTGATTCAGATAAGGTAAAGAAGGCTTACGCAGCAGAAGTTAAGACTGTTATTACAGTTGATAAAGACAAGGCATATTCTGAGTCAACCATTATACTTATATACAAGTACAAGGGTGACTGGTATATCGCAAATCCGCCTGTTGACGTATCTGGTGTTTTAAGTGAACTTGATGATGATGATTATAAAGATGTTAAAAAAGATGTACGTAAAGAAATGAGTAAACTTTATAGCGACTCAGATAGTGACTCAGAAAGCGGACTTGATTTAAGTAACATCGATTTAAGTGAATATGGATATTAAGAAACGGATAAGCCGGTAATGTATATGAAAGCCGGTGTATAAGCCGGGAACGGAGGAATTTATGGCAGATATTATGGAGAATGTAGCTGGAAAGCTTAAGATAAGCAAAGACCTGCTTACAAAGATTTGTATTGGTGTTGTAGCTGTTATTGCTGTACTTTGTGTACTTAAAGTAGTTGGTGGCGGTGGCGGATATGTTAAGCCTTTTAAGGCTTACGCTAAAGCTATAAGCAAAAACGATGCTAAGAAGTATACTAAGACAATGAGTGATGATATGCTTAAATACATCGAAGAGAAAAAAGGTGTAGATGATATAGAAGATTATTATTCAGATTCTATTGATAATACAGTTGATGCTTATGAAAAAGAGTATGGCGATGATATAAAGGTGACTTACAAGCTCGTTGATAAGATTAAGTTGACAAAAGATGAGCTTGAAGATCTTAATGATGCATTTGATGATGATAAGGACTGGGACTTTGGAGAAATCAAAAAAGGTTATCAGCTTGTATTCAAAGTAACAGTTAAAGGTGATGACGAAAAAACCAGTTATTTCAGAACAGCTGAAGTAGTTAAGGTTAAAGGCAAATGGGTTGATTTAAGAGAACTTTACTAATAACTGATTTACATCACATTTATATATTGAGAAGGAAAATTACAGAAAAAGTCCGGCATGGTGGATTAACACTATGCCGGATGTTTTTTTGTTTGAATTATGATGCACCAGAATGTATAATTGAATTGTGTTCTTTTTGGAAAAAATATATAAGAGAATAGGAGAAAAAGTATGTCCTTAGAGGTAAATAACATTGTTAAAAAGTACGGGGAGAAAACGGTAGTAGACGGGTTAAGCTTTAAGATGGATAAGCCGGGTGTGTATGCACTTCTTGGTACCAATGGAGCAGGTAAGACTACTTCAATACGTATAATGCTTGGAATGCTCTCTTGTGATGAGGGAGAGGTTTTGTGGAATGGTAAGAAATTAGATCCTCTTGAGGTTAATGTAGGTTATCTTGCAGAGGAGAGAGGATTGTATCCAAAGTACTCACTTATGGATCAGCTTATGTATTTTGCGGCATTAAAGAAGGTGCCTGTTAAGACTGCAAAAGAAAGAATCAAATACTGGTCAGGACGCTTGGAGCTTGATGAGTATCTTTTCCCTAAGGCGGTAAAGGGCAGAAAGCCAAAGGTTAAAAGAGTAGATCAGCTGTCAAAAGGTAACCAGCAGAAAATTCAGCTTATGGCAGCACTTATATCAGATCCTGAGCTTATAATTTTTGATGAGCCGCTTAGTGGTCTTGATCCTATTAACACGGACTTATTTAAATCAATCATACGAGAAGAGATTGAGAAGAATAAGTACATAATCATGTCCAGCCACCAGATGCCTACTGTTGAGGAATTCTGTGAAGAGATAACCATTTTATCAAGAGGTAAAGTTGTTCTTAAGGGTAATCTTAATGATATTAAGAAAAGCTACGGAAGAGTTAATCTTCTTGTTAAGACAGAAGAGGATATGGATGATATCGTAGAAGAGCTTGGCATGAAGGTTATCGATAAGACTCCTAACGGATATCAGATGAAGATAACAGATAAAGAGCAGGCTGATAAGCTGCTTGTTACATTGATTGAAAAGAACATGACAATTATAAGATTTGAGCTTAGAGAACCGTCACTGCATGAAATCTTTGTAGAGCATGTTAAGGAAGATACAGTCGGAGGTAATGATGCCGATGAGCAGTAAAATAAGAGGCTGGCAGGATGTATTCGTTTTTACTCTTAAGCAGACGGTCAAGAGTAAAAGTTTTATCGTGTCAATGATAATCATGGCTGTTATGTTTTTTGCAATGGTTCCGATAATGTCAGGTAGCAAAGGCGGAATTGCAGGCGACATGACTACGGTTGAGATTGATAAAATATACTACTGTGATGAGACTTCGCTTATTGGAGATAAGTTAGGAGATGCTCTTGTTAAATGTAGTGAGGATTATGAAGATACAAAGTTTGAGGAGATAGTTGATAAGGACTCATTTGTGAAATGTGATGATTGTGATGACAGCGTGCTTGTAATGATATCCACAGAAGACGGAATAATCAACATGGAAGTTGTGCGCAGTGAGAATTCAAATGTAGGTGATATGGATGCAGGTCTGTTTTCGGAAGATTTAGAGAGTGTTACAAGAGATACACTTGCACAGGCAGCAAATATTACAGATGAGCAGCTTGAGTTTATAACTTCGGAAAATGTAATAAAGGCTGGAAAAGTTATAGGCGGAGAGCTCATTGATGATGAGGAAGATGATGAAGATTCCCAAATGGGCACTAATATTTTAGCAGGATCTGCTCTTGGAATGATGATATTTATGATGACAACATTTATACTCGCCATGGGCGGTGAGGCTGCATCAACATCGATGATAACAGAGAAAGGCTCAAGAGCGATAGAATATGTGCTTACATCAATTAAGCCGATGGCACTTATTACAGGAAAGCTTCTTGCGTGTGTAGTGACACAGTTTATTCAGGTATGTATGGTGTTGCTATGCGGTGGTATATCGGTATTCGTATTTACACAGACACCTGCTAAGATGACAACAACAAAGGAGTTAATTAATTCAATTGGTGTTGACAACATTGCTGATGAGATAAATGCAGCAAGAATAGCACTTGCACTTCTTATTTTCGCATGTGGAATAATATTCTACCTTATGATTGCATGCCTTGTGGGTTCAACGGCTAGCAGGATGGAAGAGCTTACGCAGACCAACATGGTGTACTCGATTATACTTGTTATTGGCGCGTATATGGCAATGTTCTTTATGATGTCTAATTCGGGTGCAGACAGCGTTGTCGGAAAGGTGTTCCTTGCATTCCCGTTATCGGCACCTTTTATGACTCCGGTGTTTGTCGTTACGGGAAAATGCGCGGTTGCAACGGCAGCAGTAAGCCTTGGTGTTATGATGGTTGCTATAGCTATACTGATTCTGTTTGTATCAAGGGTATTTGAATCAGTGATAATGTATAACGGAAGTAAAGTAACATTTGCAAAGATGCTTGAATTTGCCGGGCTCAAAAAGCCTGCTGCAAATGTTGTGAAAGGAGGCGGTGCAGATGAGTAATTCACTTTCATTTAAAGGAATGGGAAGTGTGTTTGCATTTACATTTAAGCAGAATGCAGGGACAAAAGTTTATAAGGCTGTAACCGCTGTGGTTGGTCTGATTATAATTGCTGCGATAGTTGCGATTAACGTATATACTGCATCGGACCACTCGACTGAGGTTAAGAAGATTCTTGTGTGTGACAGCACTGGGCTTGAAGGTGCGTCGAAAGACATCATCAAAGAGTTTATGAGCCAGGCTAATGAAAATTATGAAAATACTGATGTTGAACTTATAGATAAGGGCAAAGACAAAATTATAGAGGCTGTGACTGATGATACTAAGGCGGTTGGTGTGCTGATAGAAAAAGAAGAAGAGAAATTTGTCTTTACGGCGTTTTGGAATGATGAGGGGGAGATTGGTGAAGATGATGCAAATGAGGTTGCAGGTTATATCTCTAATTACTACTCACAGGTTAAGATAGCCAATGCCAATCTGACACCTGAGCAGCTTGCAGTTGTTATGACACCGATTATGGTATCGGAATCAAAGATTGGTGATGATACAAGTATGACCAAACAGATTATAAATATGGTTGCACCGCTGTTGTTTTCATTTGTAATGTATTTCATGCTGCTTATTTACGGACAGACAATCTCAAAGCTTGTAATAGCGGAAAAGACTTCAAAGCTTATGGAATATATACTTACATCAACAAGATCCAATTCGCTTATGGCAGGTAAAATACTTGCAATGTCATGTGCTGCAATCCTGCAGGTATTTGTATGGGTTGTGTGTGTAGGCGTAGGTCTTGTTGCGGGTGATTACGCAGGAAAAGCAGTTAATCCGGATTATCAGAATGTAATTGTGAATCTGATTAAGACAATTAAAAATGAGGCTCACGGCGCACTTACGATATGGGCAATGGTACTTGCATTTTTGGTGTTTGTGATAGGATTTGTATTCTTTGCCGTGTTAGCGGGACTTGTGGCATCATTTGTACAAAAAGCAGAGACTCTTTCACAGGCGATGATGGTATTCCAGTACACGGTTATAATCGGTTTCTTTATCGCATATTTTGGTATAGCATTAGAGAAAAAGTCGCTTATAACACTAAGTTACTATCTGCCGATTTGCTCGCCATTCTCACTTCCTGCAAACATAATCATCGGAAGTGCAACGCCGATAAAGATTGCGGTATCGACAGGAATTCTTCTGGTGTCATGTGTTGTCCTTGTTATTGCAACAGCAAGAGTGTATAAAGGAATGGTTCTTTATAACGGTGCCAAGATAACACCGAAGGTAATAGGAAAAGCATTTTTAGGGAAAATATAATCAGGGGTATGAAAGAATAATATAAGACGTATTTGATAATGGCTCCGGCTTTTGCCGGGGTCATTTTTTTAAAAATAAATGTATTGACAATATTAGTGTATCATAATATACTAGGCGTACTAGTTGAGATAGTACACCTAGTATACGAGCTTATATTTGGGGGATTAGACAATGTGGCAGGAAGGAGGTACTATATGTTTAAAGTAGACGTGATGTCAGGACAGCCAATTTATGAGCAGATCATAAATCAGGTTGAACAATTTATATTGATAGGAGTTTTGAAGCCTGATGACAAGATTCCATCTGTCAGAAGCATGGCTGAAAAAATTTTGGTTAATCCTAATACGATACAAAAGGCGTATACCGAATTAGATCATAAAGGAATAATTTATTCGGTTCCGGGAAGAGGATGTTTTGTTTCAAAGGAGGCCGTAAACATTTTGAATATGAATAATAGAGAAAAATTATCTGAACTTGAAAATCTTATTTTTGAGCTTGCGATAGCAGGTGTAGATAAAAAAGAAGTAGAAGAGTGTGTTATTAAGGCGTTTGAAAAAAAAGGAGAAATTGTAGAATGATTAGTATTAAAAACCTTACTAAAAATTTTGATGATTTTACCGCATTAGATAATGTTTCGTGCAATATAGAAAAGGGAGTTATTTATGGTGTTGTGGGTTCTAACGGAGCCGGTAAATCTACACTTTTAAGATTGTTAAGCGGAATTTATAAAGCAGATGGCGGAATCATTGAGTTTGATGGAGAAAATGTTTGGGAAAACCCAACGGTTAAAGAGAATATAGTATTTGTTCCGGATGATATTTTTTATCTTAACGGATCAAACCTTAATAGAATGGCAAAGCTGTATGCATCTGTTTATAAAAACTTTGATTACAGCAGATTTAATTTTTTGGTCCAGACATTTAAATTAGATTCCAAAAAATCAATAAATACTTTCTCGAAGGGAATGAAAAGACAGGCAGCAGTTATTCTTGCTTTATCATGTCACGCGCAGTATATGTTTTTTGATGAGACCTTTGACGGACTTGATCCGGTAATGAGGGCACTTGTAAAGAAGCTTATCTGTGATGATGTTATTGAAAATAACGTAACTGCCATTATGACGTCCCATTCACTTAGGGAGTTAGAAGATACATGTGATCAGCTGGCACTTCTTCATAAAGGCGGACTTGTATTTGAAAGTGATATTTCAAATTTGAAAACATCTTTGTTTAAGGTACAGGTTGCATTCAGTAATGATTTTACGCAGGCGGATTTTGGAGATTTGGACATACTTCATTATGAAAAATCAGGTTCGGTTGCAAATATGATTGTTAAAGGGGATAAGGAAATAACAATAAGCGGATTAAAGAAAATGAATCCATTGCTGCTTGATATTCTCCCTCTTAGTCTTGAAGAGGTGTTTACTTATGAGATGGCGATGCTTGGATATTCATTTGATGATGTGTTTTTAGGAGGTGAAGAGAGTGAAAAATAAGAAAATTTTTGATTTATCTTTATGCATGGAGGGCGTACGACAATTAAGAGTATTTGGTTTGGTTACACTTATTTTATATATTGTAGTAGCATTTTTGAAACCGTATAATTCTAATGCGCTTAGTTATTATCACAATAATTGGATTTATGATCCGATTACTTATGTACCTTATATTTATATGCTTTTTATGGTTGTTGCTCCGTGTTTTACATTGTATTTATTTTCATTTTTATTAAAAAGAAGTTCAAGTGATTTCTTTCACTCACTCCCTCATAAAAAGATTTGTCTTTTTAACAGTTTTTTTACGTCGATAGTAATATGGATTTTTAGCATTGAATTTGTAACGGTTGTATCAAATATGCTGTTTTCTAAAATATTTGATCACGGTCTGGTTTTTAAAGCGGGTGATATAATAATGCCATGCATTGGTATTTTTATTGCATCCATTACTGTATGTGCAGGAGTGCTTATAGCTGTTTCAATAACCGGTAACCTTCTGTCTAATATAGTTGTTTCCGGATTGATTTTGATTGCCCCAAAGCTGTTTGTTGAATTTTCCTTAAGTAAGGTAGAAGATTTAACTAACTATGTTTTTGATAAAGGGTCTTTTATGCCTGTTTTAACGGGAAGATATAATCTTGTTACATCATCTGTGTCAGACTATGGTATTGAAAATATGGATAACGTAATTTATCAGCTGTATACATTTATTCTTTTTGTTATTATGTATGCCATCGCACTTTTCCTGTTTAATAAAAGAAAAAGTGAAGTTGCGGGAAATGCGGCATCGAATCACATTTTACAGAGTGTATACAGAATATTCTTTACAATGGTTCTGTGTCTGATTCCGATGGGAATGTTGGTTGATGGCGGTGATGAAACATATATTATTTCATGGTATGTAGTTATAGTGATTTTCTATTTTATATATGAAATAGTTACAACCAAAAGCGTAAGAAAACTTTATAAAATTGTGCCGGGAATTGTTGTAGTTGTGTTTTTAAATATTATTCTTGTTAACGGTATTAGAATGACTGTTGATAATATTTTAGAATATAAACCGGAAGTAAAGAATATAAGTGCGGTTTATCTGGAAGAATATGGCTTAAATGGCTGGAAAAAAGATTACTTTGATAGCTATTCGATGAAAGTGGCAGACTATGATTTCAGAGTTGAAGATGAAGATGGAATAAAAACTGTAAGTAAGGCACTTGATGAGACTATTAAGCATAAAGACCGTTATTGGGCTGAGAATTCTTATTCGTTCAGGGTATGCTTTGAGGAAAAAAGTGGAGAAAAATATTATAGAAACATTGAGATAAAATCATCAGATGTAAAAGATATTATTAAAAATGCTATTGTTGATAATAAAGAATATCTGGCTGACCTTCCTGATGCAGATTCTGTTAAACATTTAGATTATACTTGGGATTATGGACTGGTAATTGATAATAAATTAAGTAATGATGATTTAATTGATATATACAAAGCGTATAGAGTAGATTATGCGAAAATGACAGATTATGAAAAAGTTGCATTTAGGTATGGATTTGAAGATGAACCATCTTCTTCAGTATGCAACATTAATCTCCTTCTTCAGACTGAAGAGAATGACGAATATATAAATATTTCTGTTGATGAAAAGATGGAGAATTCTTATAAAGCTCTTCTGGATATAATAAGAGAAAAAGAAGTGGTTAATCTTAAAGAAGATGTAGAGAGTTTTAAAGATCTTGTGATTCAGAATGAAGATGTGTATGTGTGGACAGCAAAAGGAAATTATATTAAAGTAGATAAGGATTTAACAAATTACGGTTTCTCATCAGCCGAAGATGAAAAAATGTTTTTTGAATACATGGATGAATTATCAGAATATGCCATAACGGATGCTGAGAAGTATATGAGAGCTTCATATGGTCAGCAAAGTATTAATTTTAAGCTTTCAGGCTTTCTGAAGGTAGGAGATAAAGAATATGAATACATAAGACTGTACTTTGATAAAAATGATAAAACATCAGAGCTTGCAGAAAAAATCGAATCGCTTATGGATGCTGCACATTAGAATAATAATTAATATAGCAGGGGTTATGAAAGTGGAATTGACAAAGCAGGACTGTTGATATATAATTTTTTGATATGTGAAAACAATTAAAAGCAATTACATTTCAGTACTGTTTTCGAAAGGAGATATGTCACTTATGGCAGATGTTAAGAAGACGCAGATTACTTATGAGGGACTTAAAAAATTAGAGGATGAGCTTCAGGATCTTAAGATTAACAGAAGAAAAGATGTTGCGCAGAAGATTAAAGAAGCAAGAGAATTAGGAGATTTATCAGAGAATGCTGAGTACGATGCAGCTAAAGACGAGCAGAGAGAAATCGAAGCACGTATCGAGGAAATCGATAATATATTAAAGAACGTTGAAGTTGTTGATGAAGATGAAGTTGACTTAAGCAAGGTAAGCATCGGATGCAAGATTAAGTTAAAGGATCTTGAGTATGATGATATATTTGATTTTAAGATGGTTGGTTCTACAGAGGCTAACGTTCTTAAAGGAAAGATTTCTAATGAATCACCTGTAGGTCGTGCAATTGACGGTAAGTCAGTAGGTGATATTGTAGAGGTTGAGACTCAGGACGGTATGATCAAATACGAGATTCTTGAAATCCAGAAATCAAAGATGTAATTGCGCGTATGATATATGTGGCCGGATGCGTGATTTATGCATGCGTCCGGTATAAGAAAGATAAAGGTAATTGCGAATATTTTTGCAATTACCTTATTTCGGTATATATAGGAGGATAAAATGGCACAGGAAAATAACAACAAGGCAGGCAACGGTGCACAGACACAGGATCTTAACCAGCTTCGCAAAGTAAGAAGAGAGAAGCTTGCAAATCTTCAGGCAGAGGGTAATGACCCATTCGTCATCACAAAGTATGATGTTGATACACATGCAAATGACTGCAAGACAAAATATGATGAATATGAAGGAAAGGAAGTAAGCATTGCAGGAAGACTTATGGCAAAGCGTGTCATGGGTAAAGCATCATTTTGCAATGTTGCAGATAAATCAGGTAACATTCAGTGTTATGTAGCAAGAGATGAGATTGGCGAGGATCCATACAAGGCATTTAAGAAGATGGATATCGGTGATATCGTTGGTGTGAAGGGTAAAGTATTTACAACAAAGATGGGTGAGATTTCTATCCATGTAACAAGTATTATTCTTCTTTCTAAGAGTCTTCAGGTGCTTCCTGAGAAGTTCCATGGTCTTACCAACACAGACCTTAAATATCGTCAGAGATACGTAGATCTTATTATGAATCCTGAGGTTAAGGATACATTTATCAAGCGTTCGCAGATTATCAAGGAAATCCGTAATTTCCTCGATGCAAAGGACTTCATGGAAGTTGAGACACCAATGCTTGTTTCTAATGCAGGTGGTGCTGCAGCAAGACCATTTGAGACTCATTACAATGCGCTTGATGAAGATGTTAAGCTTAGAATTTCCCTTGAGCTTTACCTTAAGAGACTTATCGTAGGCGGACTTGAGAGAGTTTACGAGATTGGCCGAGTATTCCGTAACGAGGGTGTTGACACACGTCACAATCCTGAGTTCACACTTATGGAGTTATATCAGGCATACACAGATTACGAGGGAATGATGGACCTTACAGAGGAGATGTTTAAGCATCTTGCACAGAAGGTATGCGGTACAACAAAGATAACATACAATGGCATTGAGATTGACCTTGGTAAGCCATTTGAACGCCTTACAATGAACGATGCAATCAAGAAGTATGCAAATATTGATTTTGACACAGTTGCAACAGATGAGGAAGCTAAGGCACTTGCTAAAGAGCACGGAATCGAGTTCGAAGAACGTCATAAAAAGGGAGATATTATCAATCTTTTCTTTGAAGAGTACTGTGAGAAGAATCTCATTCAGCCAACATTTATCATGGATCATCCTATCGAAATTTCTCCTCTTACAAAGAAGAAGCCGGATGACCCAAGCAAGGTTGAGAGATTTGAGCTCTTCATCAACACATGGGAAATGTGCAATGCATACTCAGAGCTTAATGACCCAATCGACCAGAGAGAGCGTTTTGCTGCCCAGGATGCTGCATTCGAGGCAGGAGATGAGGAAGCCAACCACACTGATGAAGACTTCTTAAATGCTCTTGAAATCGGTATGCCACCTACAGGTGGAATCGGTTACGGAATCGATCGACTTGTAATGTTGCTGACAGACAGTGCATCGATAAGAGATGTGTTGCTGTTCCCGACGCTAAAGTCCATCTAAGGAATAATCCTTGTAGTATCAAGGGTTGTGAGGTAACAAGGTCGGAAATTGCGACCAATTTGCGACCAAATTTTAATAAAAGAGAATACACTCGTGGACGAGCTCACTTGAATATAAGTGAGCTTGGCTACTTAACAACGAACCCTCTCGGTTCTGTCAAGCCTACTGATTGTTTTATCAGATATGATGGCTTGATAGGGACGAGAGGGTTTGTTATTTGAAAAGAAAGCTTCGCTTATTATTTTTTCCTTCATTCGGACTCACATTTTTTGAGTTTTTCTACCTCATCAATAATTCTTGGATCCTTTTCCGGCTTATAATATGGGTTTTTAACCAGATTGGCGAGGCCTGCCTTTGTCATGATTTCGCAGGCAAGACTATCGAAAGTTTCACCTGCTTTATCCCAGTATTTATCCATATCGACCATGTAATACAGGTATCCGACAAATGATACCGGATCCGGAATGAAATTGTCTGCTCCGTCATAATACATATAGAGATTTGCAAAATTTATTACGGCTTCCGGTGTTTTGCATTCTTCGTATAGATGACGGCTCCACTCCTTATAAATGTCATTCCAGGGATAATCTTTGAGAAGTTTTTCTGCATTTTCGAGATGCTCTTCCTGTCCTTCGGGATCAAAATCATCAGCAAAAAAATCGCAATCAAACAAGTATTTTGTTATTGAGGAAATTGTTTGTTCCATCTTTAATGTCCTTTCTTTTTAAATAGTTTTGAAGAGAGTTTGCCAAATGCCTCGTCTGCAACCGGCATCGACTTGGGATTTGGCTTGAAATGACCGCTTATGTTGTCATAGGAAGCAATTTTTCCTCCCTGTATGTGCAACATTCCTGCCATTTGAACTTGGGGATCCTTCCCACCTATTAACGTAGGATGAGGAGTAGCAAGACCGCCCTTTCCGTTGCCGTTTCTTTTTCCAACGATAATATTCCCTTGCATATCAATGACATAGGGCATATCTGTATTTGTGCGCTTATCTCCAATATAATTGCCATGAATCATGTCATTGAGATTCTGCGCAGTTGGGTTTTTATCATATTTCCCATTGTGATAGATACCTTTGTCAATATCGGCCTGATGCATCTTCGACTCAACATGATAGGAAGGTGCA
>CACXFB010000003.1 GCA_902766825.1 uncultured Lachnospiraceae bacterium | reverse complement strand
TGAAGCCGGCGAAGTGACGACAGAATCTGAGGTCAGTGAAAAAGAGATAGTTCAGGACAATGAACCGGAGCAGGAGGCAGATACGATGATTTTGAAGATAAATGGAGAAACAGTTTCCATTGAGTGGGAAGATAATGAATCAGTGGAAGCACTTATGAATCTTGTTTCGAAAGAACCGCTGTCTATCCGGATGTCCATGTACGGGGGGTTTGAACAGGTCGGCTCTATAGGAACGAGCCTTCCGCGAAACGATGTACAGACCACGACAGAAGCCGGAGACATAGTCCTGTATTCGGGTGACCAGATCGTTATTTTCTATGGTTCTAATTCCTGGTCTTATACTCGTATTGGACGTATAACAGATAAGAATGTGGATGAACTTGCTGAAATGCTTGGAAAAGAAGATGTGACGATTTCAATAGATAGTGAATAATATTGCAAGTTAAAACTCCGATGCAAGGAGGATCCGCAGATGTAATGACAGATAGTTGCCCATCTGATATAATGGGTGGGCAACCAAATATAATATGGAGGTAACAGTCATGAACAAGTATGTTTCGCTAGATAAGCGAAGTAAGAAGGCTCAGCGTGAGTATCACGCAAAGCAGAGACCTACCTGGGGAGAACTTAATCCTGTGACAAGGAACGTACCGAGCGGAAAAACTTACAATCGAAAGAAGGAAAAGCAGAGGATCGGCAAAGAGTTCAGAAATGGATTTGATGCCGGTCTTTCTTTATATCTTTGAAAAAGTCTTGAAAAATAGCACCCAAGTATGTATAATTATGAACGGTTAGCAATGCCTAACGTTGGATAGACAAAAATAATATATGGACGTGGTTTCTATATTTTTTTGCCTGAAGGTTAGTTATAGCTAACTGATACATAAAGATGAAAATGAGAGGATCTGAAATGGGTTTATTTAAGAATTATGTCAGCCAGACAAGGAAACCGCAAGGCAGACTTGGCAAAATGATGCTTAACGGGATGAATTCAGGCCATGCAAAAATGGCTGACTGGGCTATTTCACATTTGTAGAATGATGTGCCTGAAAGACTGGTTGATTTAGGATGTGGAGGAGGAAGAAACATCGGGGTTTTACTTAAGAGATACCCCTTTGCGAAAGGCACAGCAGTGGATTATTCTGATCTTTCCGTTGAAAAAGCAAAAGAGGTCAATGCAGGAGTAATCTCACAAGGAAGACTCGAGGTAAAGAAGGGAGACGTATCATCACTTGATCTTCCGGATGGAGCATACGATCTTGCGACAGCTTTTGAAACTATTTATTTCTGGCCGGACCTTGAAAAGTGTTTTAAGGAAGTGGCAAGGATACTGGGGGACGGAGGACTCTTCCTTATTTCCAATGAATCGGACGGCGAGGATGCAACAAGCCTCAAATTTGAAAAGATCATAGACGGAATGAAATGCTATACACCAGAGCAGATTTCCGATGCTTTGAAGGCGTCAGGTTTTTCTAAAGTTACGACGGATCATCACCCGAACAAACCATGGATAACTGTGATCGCGAAGAAATGATATGAGGAGGCCAATATGGAATCGAGTGACGGCATTATGATAGATAAGATCTGGGTAGGATACAGTAAGTTCAGGTTGCATCTTGTGACAAGAAAATAGATATCAAAAAGGAGCGGATAGACATGACCATACATGAATTTGGAAAATATAATTCAAAAACGATAGTCCTTGTTCACCCTTCCGTAGTGATGTGGGACTACTTTGAGTATGTGATCCCTTTGATGGAGAATGACTATCACCTGGTTGTACCTGCCATTCCCGGGTACGATCCGGATGAAAAGAACGATTTTACGTCGGTTGAGGAAATCACTGACGAGCTTGTAAAGTGGCTTATACAAAATAACCTAACCGAGATTCATTGTATTTATGGGTGCTCTATGGGAGGATCCGTAGTTATCCGGTCGTTGCTTGATAAGAGATTAAAGATTGAGAGGGCTGTAGTAGATGGAGGAATAACTCCTTACCAGCTTCCGTGGCTTATTACAAGATTCATTGCGGTTAAGGATTTTCTACTAATCTCAATGGGAAAATTCGGCGGGATCAAATTGCTTGAGAAGGCTTTTTCGACAGATGAACTGTCGGAAGAAGATATTAGATATGCAGCGAGAGTTCTTGCAATGATAAGTTACAGAACAATTTGGAACACCTTTGAATCCTGTAACAATTATGAGATGCAAAAAAAAACATACACAGAATGTCGGAAAATAGAATACTGGTGTGCGGATGCGGAGCTCAGGGACAGAAAATCGGATATCAGATACATGAAGAAATATTTCCCACAGACCAAATTTAAACTGGTAAGAAATGCAGGCCATGGGGGTCTTGCACCTTTCCAACCGAAAAGACTGGTGAGAGGCCTGACAGGAAAGGCGAAAGAAAGGGAGGAGCCAAATGTTCTGGGATAGGGTTGCGGGTGTATACGATATTTTTGTAAATGTCATAAATAAGAATGTCACTTTCCTGCAAGGCAATGTCCTGTCTCTGGATTTTGCTGATGAAACATTTGATAAAGTGGTCGCAGGTAATGTTATCCACCTTCTCGATGAGCCGTTAAAGGCCTTAAGTGAACTAAACCGTGTATGTAAGAGTGGAGGAAAGCTGATCATCCCCACCTATATGAACAAAGACAAAAAGGGGAAAACGAGTGGTTTTGCCACTGTTGTCGGGAGAGCCGGTGCAGATTTCAAACGACAGTTCACGATAGATAATTATCGGCAGTTCTTTGTGGACGCGGGATATACGGATGTTCATATCCGACTGGAGACTTGGCGGATGACATTGATGAATACTTAAGATTGTATTCTAAGGTGGCATCAATTTGAAAAGGACTGGGGTATTCTTGCAGAATCATATATTATTGTTTCGCTTGAAGGTGAAGAGAGACGAAAGTTTAAGCTGTCTATATTGGAAAAAGAAGATTGGTAGCAGCGAAAGATGTCATTAACAAGGAAATGGCTATCTGCAATTTTAATGCAGATAGCCAAGTTTTAATCAGCTTTATAATATTTTTCCCATGGAACATTATCCCAGCCCGTAGTATCAAAATTTTCACGGATACATTTACAGTAGTAGTTGAGCTTTTCTATAATATGTGGTGCCTGGTCTAAGTCAACACTAAAGTGATTAGTCATAACCTGTTCAAAGATGGTGGCTCTGTCTTCTTTAGGGTATGTCATTCCATATTCCAGTACAAAGTACAGATTTTCATATCCCATCAATTCGTTGCAATATTTTTCATATTCATCAGGTATGAACGTCTGATAATCATTGGTATAAAGGGAATCATCTACTTTGGGATTAAATTGATTCCATTTTTCGTAACTTAGGCAATAATCATCTTCATCATTGCCTTCCATTAACCAGCGAGCTTCAATTATATTTTCGATAGCATGACACATTTCATGATTGATTGTAGAGATGAGACCATCAGAATCTGAGATATCATATATAATGGTTAACGTACCGTTGTTTGAAATAGTAACTCCAGCGATTCCAGAAATATAATCGCTGGAAAGATTGGATAAACTTGCGGCTAAGGCAATGGTCAGCCCATCATACTGTTCATTTTTAAACTGTTTGAAAAATCCTTCCGGATATCTTCCTAACTGTTCATCCAATTGATCTAATGCTCGTTTGACAGTATCATAATCACACATATCAGTCGCCAGATAAGAAGGATATATTCCACTGGCTTCCTCGCCAATCTCGATATCAACACTATACTTTTTCTCCAGGTCATCAGCCTTTAGTCTAAGGGGTTGTAATTCATCATCCAATTTTCCCGGGAGATACTTTGATATATCTTCCTCTGTATGTGCTGACACAAATTCATCGATAGAAAATTTATATATATCGGCGGCATTATTGGTTATATTCTGTGTCTGTGGTGTCCACTTAAAATAATAGCCGTAATCATTGGTCTGTGCGCAGAATACGATATCGCCATTAGGCAGTTCAAAAGAATCATTATATAAATAAATTTCCGAAAATTCTTCCTGATCATCATAAGTGTCGCTGCTAATCAGGTGATCCGCAATGTTGAAAACAGTTGATGCAACAAGCTTGTCATGATCAAATAGGAAAATAGAAGCTTTACCATTAAGTATCATGGTGAATAAAACTCTTTGATCTGATAAAATTCGGATATTATTCACCCCATCGGGTTCGGTTGCAGTGTACTGATAGCCGATATTATCATTTACAAAATCATAGAAAATACTATTTGAATCATCCATATAATTCGTCATAGTGAGATGCTTATTTTCAAATTGAAACCAACAATCATTTTTGGCAAATAAATATGCTATATCTTTGGTAGCAGCATCAATCATAATTTTAAATGGCTGATTGTTGGTAGCAACTGCATTCAGAAAAAGATATTCTTTTCCGTCCTTATACATATAATCATAAATATTGTTGATTTTTTTAAAACTATCTATTTCCATATCAAAAGATTTCAAATCATCCAATGTCATACACATCAATTTTTCATCTGACACATAATAGACCTTTTTCATATCCTGATCAGGGGAAATTAAAACTTCATTATCAAATGTTAAGGGATTTGCTCATGAAAATGAATTGAATCAGTTTGTGGCAGAAGAATGGGACGCAGGCTTTTTTTATGAATTACTTGACAAATATATCGCAGTGAAATGCAAAGGAGAAGAAAAATGGATGCGCATATAAAGAAAGTTTATGTCCCTATGACGGAAACAGGTTTTTACATCCTGTTGTGTCTTAGAGAACCGAATCATGGTTACGGTATAGTTCAAAAGGTTAAGGAGATAACAGAAGGTGATATTGTTCTTACACCGGGAACTATGTACGGAAGCCTGTCAAAGATGGAAAAAGACGGACTGATTAGATTTATACGTGAAGAGGAGAAAAGAAAAATCTATTCAATCACTGAACTTGGAGGAGAAGTTTTGAACCTGGAGATGAGAAGGATAGAACGACTATATAAGAACATGAAGGAGATGAGATGATGGGAAACAGTAAAACGGTCTTCAGATTTTATACGGTACCTCAGTATCAGCAGGAAGAGAATTTTTTAAGCACCATGAATGAAAAAGGGTGGCGATTTACCCATGCGACATTTCCTGGGTTTTATCATTTTGAAAAGTGTGAGCCCGGACAGGTCACCTACAGGTTGGATTATAATCAGGAAGGAATTCAGAACAAGGAAGAGTATGTCCAGATGTTTTCAGATTGCGGCTGGGAATATATCTGTGATTTTGCGGGATACAGCTACTTTAGAAAAGAAGGAGCTGTGGGAGAGGAAAAAGAAGAGATCTTTTGTGATGATGCTTCAAGACTGGATATGATGAAGCGTGTGTTTGCCGGAAAAATCATCCCGCTGATCATCATTTTCGCAACGGTAATCATCCCGCAGTTGCTTATGAATACTCCGGGTAATTCTGTAGGAATTGACAGTATGGGTATTGCCAGAGATATTTTGTCTTTCATTTTCCTTGGGTTGGCGATTATATATCTTTTAATTTTTTCGGTAACAGCAGTACATTTTTATAAATATGAAAAAATGGTATCAGGAGACAGTCCGGGAATCCGACTGAAATATCTAGGTATCCTTACCCTGATTGTTGCATTAATCGCAGGAATTGGAGTGTTCTTCTGGGCGACATACCGGTCATCGTATACAATCACGGATTGTGATGCCGGATATGTTGTGGAGATAAAGAAGCTGAACACTTCCATCGTTAAAGAATTTGATTTGAAAAAGGGAGATACTGTAGTGTTTCATGTCACTGAGTTTGAACGGGGCCATCTGTACTTAAGTATTGCAGAAGAAGGAAAAGAACCGGCTTTTAGTGATGATTTTTACAATTTTGGTTACAAAACGTACGAGATACAAAATGATGGTCACTAAACAGCACAGAATTCAGTAATGGATTTGATGCTGTTTTTTTGCAAGTATAGTGAATACGTACAACTCTTGAGGATATTGGTGAAAATGATTAGTTTTTGTTGATAGTATACTGACATTGGTATAAAATCAAATTTAGATAGGTTTATTTACAGTTTATGGAGGTTATTCATGTATTATGCGAGCATTGGCATCATTGCATTGATTATTTTAGTTATCATAAATATTGAGGCACTAAAAAAGGTTAAGAAAACAAGTGAAAATGATGTGCGTCCAAAATACCGCCAATATCTGATTTCACTCATTGTGTTTTTTTGTATGGATGTATCGTGGGGATTTTTCTATGAACACAGATGGCTGATTGTTACATATATGGCTACATTTATGTTTTTTGCTTCGATGGTAGTATCGGTTCTTTGCTGGACAAGATGTGTCGTTACATTCTCCGGCAGTAAAGGGAAAAGCGGTAAAATGATTGTGTTTAGCGGATGGCTTATCTTTTTGTTTGAGATTGTAGTTTTGCTTGTGAATGTGTTTGTTCCGATTGTCTTTACATTCACAGAAGACAAAGAGTATGTACCGCTATTGGCGAGATATATTGGCTTGAGTCTGCAAATGATTCTTTTTTTTACTACATCAGTTTATTCCATGATTATGGCGATTCGTTCAGAAGAAATGAGAAGGTCGCATTACAGAACAATCAGCATTTCCGGCCTCATTATGTCGTCCTTTATAATCGTTCAGATGGTTTTTCCACTGATGCCGTTCTATTCGATGGGTTGTCTTTTCGGTACATGCCTGATACATACATTTGTTTATAAAGATAAAGAGACCGAATATAATATGTCAATTAGGCTTGCAAAGAAGAAGGCATACGAGGATGGACTAACCGGGGTTAAAAATAAGATGGCTTATCTGGAGACTTTGGTGGAGCTGGAAAATGCACTTGAACACGGCGAACTGGAAGAATATGGCGTTGTGGTGTTCGATGTGAACGATTTGAAAGTGATTAATGATACGTTAGGGCATGAAGCAGGGGATGAATACATCAAAAGAGGCTGTGACGTAATCTGTAAGAAGTTCATTAATAGTTCGGTATTTCGTATTGGTGGCGATGAATTTGTTGTTATTCTAAAGGATGACGATTATGTGAACAGGGAATCGCTTGTGGAATCCTTTAGAAAAGCAATTGATGAAAATTTGAAAAATGGTTCTGTGATTGTAGCATGTGGTCTTGCTGTTTATGATGTTTCAAAAGATTGCAGCTATAATGATGTATTCAAGCGTGCAGATAAATCTATGTACGAACAAAAACAGGCACTTAAGGTTGCAGCAACTTGTGTAAATTCGTGATTGTGTTAAAAACAGATGTAAGAAAGTATCTAAGATATGAAATTAAAAAGAATCAACAGGTTTATTGTTATATCTACAATTATTTTTGGAATGATTTTTACCGGATGCAGTAGCAAAGATAAAGATGAGTCAGCGGTTACTGATAAGCCGGCAACTGTTACGGATGAGTCTGAAGGTAAAGATGTGCCTGATGCCTCGGATAAGTCTGAAAACAATACAGATATCTCTGATGATGAAACAGACAAACAAGAAACGGACGATCAAGAAACAGGGAAAGATGAGCCGGTCAGCCATGAGCAGAAATTATCAGAGCTTAGCGAATATTTTTTTGAATATAGCAGCATGGAGCAGGCAAAAAAGAATGAGAGTCATTATAAATATAATATGAAAGCTTTATCTGTGTTTGATAAGAATTGCGAATATGATGACATAGAAACATACTGGTACGATTTTTTGGATGCTGTATCACAAGGACGAACCACATTTAAATGTCCAAACAGTGATGTTTACAGATATATCGAACAGATTATGATTATGTGGAATCTGCCGGGAGCGGACGAGTGGATAGAAATGCAGCCTGACCCTGAGATCAATAACGGAATGGCAAGCTTCTCATATAAGATTTCCGATGAGGAGAGAAAAGAAAAATTAGATCAGATTAAAACAGTAACAGAGAGTGTTTTAAATGAAGTGCTTGAAGATGACTATACGGATTTTGAGAAAGCCTTGGCATTGTATATTTATTTCGTGGATAACTTTACTTATGTCGAGGATTGGGATACATGGGGAGGCATCATGCATGTTCTGACATCGAAGCAGGGTATTTGTGATGAATTTGCCAGAGCATACGCATATCTTTTGGTTCAGGCTGGAGTGGATGCAACCACAGTAGGTGATAACGGACACAGATGGTCATTTGTGAAAATAGGGGATAAATATTTTCATGTAGATACAACCTGGGGATTGCAAACAGGAAACCTAATGTGCTTTATGCAGACTACCACCAAAAAACTTGAAGAATCTGGCGATGATATCTTAGATATGAGAATCGATAAGCAAAAAGATGGAAATCTTAAAACCTGTGGTCTTGATTCAGAAGATGATTATTTTGCTCCACTCTGGTCAGCGAGCAGCAGGATAAAATGGGACAGGGATGAAAAGAAGATTTATATAGGGGAACCGGATTTTTCAAAAGCAGTTATTTCTTATGAAATAAATGAATTAGATTATAGTGGGTATCTTAATTAAGGATATAGTAAGTGTCAGCTTATGACTTTGAAAGAAGTTGTGAGACTGGCACTTTTTTTGCTTTGCCCACATAAGAATTTCTTAAGAAATTGGATTTATCTATTAATGAGGGAGATTTCACGATAGTGATGGGCTCTTCAGGATCCGGTAAGTCTACGCTGTTATATGCGTTGTCAGGAATGGATAAGCCTTCGATGGGAAAGGTATTCTTTGGCGATGAAGATATTTCGCAATACAGTAATGCGTTGAATCGTGGCTTGCCCCTTGAATTCAATAGATATTTGTAGTATATTTTATTCAAATGAATTTTAATAAAATCAATTTGAATAAAAATGATTTGAATTAAGAGGGATCAAGATGTTTGTTGGAAGAGAACGTGAGTTAAAAGCATTAAAAGATGTATACGAAAAAAATGGCTTTGGAATGACCATAATATATGGACGTCGAAGGGTAGGGAAATCTACCCTTATTAATGAGTTCATAAAAGGGAAAAAAGCCATTTTTTATACTGCTACAAAAGTAGGAAGTGAGAGAAATCTTGAACTGTTTTCTAAGCAGGTGCTTGATGTTATAGATCCCACCATGAGTACAGCGACATTTTCATCGGTGGAGAGCGTGCTTGATGTCATAACGAATAAAGTATCAGATAATGAGAAAATAATTTTGGTGATTGATGAGTTACCATATTGGGCGCAGAAGGATGAGGCGCTTTTGTCTATCCTTCAAAAGTATATTGATACACAATGGTTAGATAAGAATATTATGTTAATACTGTGTGGATCTGCACTTAGTTTTATGGAAAAGAAAGTGCTTGGTGAAAAAAGTCCCATATTTGGAAGAAGAGATTCTCAGATAAAGATTGAGGCATTTAATTACAAAGATTCGGCTTTATTTGTTCCCGATTATTCCGCACAGGAAAAAGCAATTTGCTATGGAGTTACCGGTGGCGTTGCTAAATATCTTGCACTTTTTAATCCAAAGAAAAGTCTCGATGAAAATATTATAAAATTATTTTTTAATACGGATGGCTATTTGTTTGACGAGACAAGGAATCTTTTGATTCAGGAGTTTACTGATGTGACTCTTGTTAACAATATAATAGAGCAGGTAGCTTCGGGAGAGAATACATTAAATAATATAGCATCAAAAGTGCATGAAAGGGATACAACTGTTTTATATTCCCTTGAGAAATTGATAGCTGTTGGATTGATAGAAAAAAAGAATTGCATAACAGAGGAGAAAAATAAGAAAAAGAAACAGTATGTACTTAAGGATCATATGTTTAAATTTTGGTATAAGTTTATTCCTAATGCTGTAAGTGTCATAGAGATGGGACAGGGAGAAGTATATTACAATAAAGTTGTTAAACCGCAGCTTCACTCATTTATGGGCAGTATTTTTGAAGAAATGTGTCGCTATTATACACTTGAACAGGGAATTAAAGGTGTATATGGATCGTTTATGACACAGACAGGAACCTGGTGGGGAGTGGAACAGATTGATAATGAGGAAGGAAAGCAATATACACAATCGGCGGATATTGATGTGGTTGGAATTTCGTCAATAGATAAAACGGCTGTTGTAGGAGAGTGCAAATTTAAAAATGAGAAAATCGATAAGGAGATATATGAGACGTTGATTAGACGATCAAAACTGATTTCCGGAGATTATCATGTTACTAAGTATCTTTTATTCTCACTGAGTGGCTTTACAAAGTGGTTTGATAACGTAGATACACAAAACCTCATAAAGTTGACGGTAGAGGATTTGTATTTATAATGGAGGAGGAACACACTATGCAGAATTTTGATTATCAGACACCTACGAGGCTTATTTTTGGCAAGGGAGTAGTTGAAGAACTTCCGCAGGTAATGAGCGGATTTGGAAAGAAGATTCTTCTTACGTACGGTGGGGGAAGCATTAAGAAGATTGGATTGTATGATAAGGTTAAGGAGTTACTAAGCGGTTATGAGATTTATGAACTTTCGGATATTAAACCAAATCCCAAGTATGATCCGAGTGTGCTTGATGGCGTTAGGATGTGTAAGGAAAATGAAGTCGATGTAATTCTTTCGGTGGGCGGAGGAAGTGTTCTTGACTGTTCTAAGGCAATTGCTGCCGGAGCAAAGTATGATGGAGATCCGTGGGACCTTATCTCCTATAAAGTTAAGGCAAAAGATGCCCTGCCAATTGTTGATATCATAACTCTTGCTGCGACGGGAAGTGAGTATGATATGGGCGGAGTCATTTCCAGAACAGAAACAAATGATAAAATCGGATACATGGATCCACTTCTTTACCCGGTCGTTTCATTTCTTGACCCGACGTACACATTTTCGGTGTCAAAGAAACAGACTGCTGCAGGTTGTGCGGACGCAATGAATCATATTATGGAGCAGTACTTCTGTGAAGATTCGACGATTCTTAATGACGGTTTCATGGAAGCAGGATTAAAGAGTCTTATGATTAACGCAAGAAAATGCCTTGAAAATCCTGATGATTACACTGCAAGAGCCGAGATGATGCTTACCTGCACTTATGGCTGCAACGGCATTTACTCGCTTGGTAACAGTTATACGGGATGGCCGTGCCACGGAATGGAGCATGCGCTTTCTGCATATTATGACATCACGCATGGAGAGGGACTTGCGATTATCACCCCAAGATGGATGAAACATATCTTGAGCGAGAAGACAGTTGAGCGTTTTGTAAAATATGGAGTAAATGTTTTTGGAATAGATGCTTCGCTTGATAAGTTTGAGATTGCAGAGCGTGCAATTGAAGCGACGTATAAGTTCTTTGAGTCGATTAACATTCCTATGCATCTGAAAGATGTGGGAATAGATGAAAGCCGTATTGATGAGATGGCGAAACATGTTGCAGATAATGAAGGTCTTGAAAATGCGTGGGCACCTTTGATGCAAAAAGATATTGCAGAGATTTTCAGAGCGTCGTTGTAATAAAAAATGAAAGCTGATTTTAAAAGTAAAGGACACTTAATAATGGATTTACATGATTTTGATGATGTGGCACAAAACTATGATTTGTATCTTGGGCAGATGTTTAAGAATGAGGACAATCACGAAGGTTTTTTGGAATTCTATCTTGAATTCCTGTGCAATAATTGCAAGGAGTGGCTTTATGCATCTTCTAACACCGGACCTGCAGAGAATGGCACTTTTAAACATACGCGATAATCTTGCGGATAACGGAATGCTTACGTTTAATACATTTGACCCTGACCCGGTTTTCCAGGCACAGCAGATTAATACTAAAGATACAGATTACACTTTGCGTGTGGAATATACGAACAAAGACGGCAACCATAAGGAAAGCGCAACGGGCTGCGCAAAAAATGTTATCTGGTGTGTAAGGAAAAATGATTGCATATAGTGAGAAAAGATGATATTATTAGTCCAAAATAAGAAGAAAGGCGCATTGCTTGTGCGTAGGTGAAAAAATGGAGATTAGATAATTTTATTTGGTAAACGCGAACGAATATATTGTTATATGGCCCTATAGGGTCTGTTTTGTGTATGCCGAATTAAGATTATCGTATTCATTTTTGAAGCTATCTGATAGTAATGCTATGTCTATTTGGCACACGATGGACCTTCATTTGTACGTATAATCTGCTTTCGGCATGAAGCAGATTTTTTTATTTGGAGGTGATTGTATGGCACAGATACAAGTAAGTGACCTTACATTTTCATATGATACAAGTGCAGATGAAATTTTTAATAATGTGAGTTTTAATATTGATACGGATTGGAAACTTGGGTTGATTGGGCGAAACGGAAAAGGCAAGACCACTCTTTTGAATCTTTTTATGGGAAAATACGAATATCGTGGAAGTATTAAGAGTAACACGAGGTTTGATTATTTTCCGTATAGTGTCAACGAGGAGGATATTGCACAAGACGGTGTCGATTTGATTGAGAAGTGGAAGCCGCAGGCGCCTTTGTGGCAGGTGATGATTCAGATGAATGAGCTTAATATGGATGCACAGTGTCTGTACAGACCGTTTGGAACACTTAGTTTCGGAGAACGGACAAGAGTAATGTTAGCAGTGCTTTTTGCCGGGGATAACGAGTTCCTTCTGATTGATGAGCCGACAAATCATTTGGACAGCAATGCACGTGATATAGTAAAAAAATATCTGGGATCAAAGAGGGGATTTATTCTTGTTTCACATGACAGAGACTTGTTGGATGGAGTATGCGATCATGTTCTTGTGTTAAACCGCACCACGATAGAGGTTCAGGCGGGAAATTTCTCAAGCTGGTGGGATAATAAAGAGAAAACGGATGCATTTAAACAATCTGAAAATGAGAAACACCTTAAGGAGATTGGCAAGCTCAAAAGTGCTGCCGACAGAAGCAGCAGGTGGGCACAGAAAAATGAGAATACCAAGATTGGTTTTGACCCGGTAAAGGAGCATGACAGGAGCATGTCCACGAGAGCCTATATTGGTGCAAAAACCAAAAAGATGCAGTCAAGAGTTAAGTCGTATGAAATGCGAATCGACAGGGAGATTGAAGAAAAAGAAGGGCTTCTTCAGGATATTGAGAAGGTAGTGGATATCAAAGTAAAGCCGCTTTTGTTCCATAAGGAAGTTCTTATAAATGCAAATGATATGGCGTTAAAATATGTGGGAGCTGACAAAGAGTTATTTGCAGACCTTAGATTTCAGGTGAAAAGAGGCGAGCGTGTAATCCTGTCCGGCGAGAACGGATGCGGTAAATCGAGCATTTTAAAAGCTGTTTTTCAAAAAACTAATGAAACAGGACACGTAACTGGAAACATCACAGGGTACAGTAATAAAAAAGAACTTGAGATAACAGGTAATCTTGATGTTGCATCCGGCATGACCATATCGTATGTCAGCCAGGATACGTCGTTTCTGTCCGGTTCGCTGCGCAGTTTCTGCGAACGAGAAGGGCTAAGTGAAAGCCTTTTTCTTGCAGTGCTAAGACAACTTAATTTTGGACGTGAACAGTTTGTAAAGAACATGGAGGACTTTTCGGAAGGACAGAAAAAGAAGGTTCTTATAGCGGCAAGCCTGATAACACCTGCCCACCTGTATATCTGGGATGAGCCCCTTAATTACATCGACGTATTCTCAAGAATGCAAATCGAAAAGCTCATACTGCAATACAAACCTACAATGCTCATAGTCGAGCATGACATCACATTCCAGCAAAAGGTTGCCACAAAGATAGTGAGTCAATGGGGACGGTTCTGAGTGACTCATAAAATACAAAACGAATTACTTTGTATATGAATTTGTGTTGTGATATTATGGAAAGAAGGAAGATACTTTGCAACACATAATTCGTGACAGAGAGGCATCAGCCAGCAGTGCATCTGGTGGCGGTGCGTCATCAGGCTGCTGATTAACCTGATGAAAAGTGTAAATGAATTAATAGGGAAAATCTAAGAAAAAAGAAGTCTAAAAGGAGATTTTGAACATGGAAGAGACAATGAAGGATTATGAGAAAATGTTAGAAGAATCATATAGCTTAATGGGCGATGGCGTTCATGATACTGATGCGCTGTTAGCGTGGAGAAAAGCAGAACAGATGAAGGAATCTCAGGAGAATTTCACTGTCACCGTAAGCGGGATTGTAAAAGGCGGTGTGGTTGCTGATTTTGAAGGAATAAGAGCATTTATCCCAATTTCAAAATTAGCTCTTGAAAGAATAGAAGACTGTAATCCGTTTTTGGGAAGAGAACTTGAGGTAAGAGTTTTTGAAGTAAATATGGATGATGACAAACTCATTTTATCTGCAAAAGAAATTCTTAAAGAGAAACAGGAAATGAGCAAAAAGAAGAAGATATCTGACGTTGCGGTAGGACAGGTATTTCACGGTGTGGTTGCTACGATTAAAAATTACGGAGCATTTGTGGATATCGGTGACGGGATGTCCGGACTGGTGCACATTTCCCAGATATCACACAGCAGAATTAAACATCCGGGAGTTGTGCTTAAAGAAGGTCAGGAAGTTGATGTTAAGGTTATTGAAATCAAAGATGGCAAGATATCGCTTTCAATAAAAGCACTTATTGAGAATCCCGAAGAAGAGGTTGTAGAAGAAAACATAGAGCTTCCGGAAAGTGAAGCAATAGGAACATCGCTTGGAGATTTCCTGAAGGGATTAAAGATTGGAGAATAGTACGTTAATATGACTAATGAAGAAATAATCCGGATTGCGACAGCGCAGTCGGCAAAAGACATAGGCTGTGAAGCAGACGATTTTTTCAAAGAAGAAAATGTTGTGGTTGTGTTCAAGCTGGGGCAGGATGCAAAGAAATACTACATGCTTCCGATTGGCTGCAACTTCATTTCTTATGGAAATAATGTCGTGGCAGCAGCAACGAAACAGTGCCTTAAGGTGGTAAATGATTACGTAAATAAATTCGAGTTTTATCATTGTTTTGAGACACCTAACATGCGCTGGTTAAATGAACGCCTTGAGCCGTTAGGCATGACAGTTTGTTTTATGGCAGAGTATTATCTTCCGGATGTAAAAATGTTGAAAGAACTGCCGTGTCAGTATGAAATGCGTGTGCTTGAACAGGCTGACCTTGAGAAGTTGTACCTGCCACAGTGGTCAAATGCTATATGCAGTGACAGAAAGGAATGTGACGTTCTGGGTGTGGGAGCATATGACGGTGATAAGCTGGTTGGTCTTGCAGGCTGCTCTGCAGATGCGCAGGAAATGTGGCAGATTGGCGTTGATGTGTTGCCTGAGTATCGAAGAAAAGGCATCGCATCAGCCATAACGGCAAAGCTTGCGCTTGAGATAATGAAACGTGACAAAGTGCCGTTTTATTGTACGGCCTGGTCAAACATAAGATCGGCAAGGAACGCCGTTAAAAGCGGTTTTTTGCCGGCATGGGCAGAGATGACAATTAAGCCGATTGAAAAAGTCAACGAGATGAACGGGTGAAACGGGGGCTGAAACGGGGGACGGTTCCTCGTTCCAAGAACCGTCCCCGTTGACGCACTTGTTGACACACAGTTTTGGAACGAGGAACCGTCCCCCGTTTCAGCCCCCGTTTCAGCCTGTTTCAAGCCGGCGGGAATAAAGGGAGAATTATATGCTAATAAAAATAGGTGAATTTGATATATCTGAGTGTTGGGATGGGGTATTTTATAAAAAACTTTCCGACTATCCCAACATAACTGACTGGGAAATACAAAATGTTTTAGATTTTATTCGATACGAAGAGGAAAACAGGAGAACATGCAGGATTGAAACACAGAGGGAAATTCTTAAGAAGATTGAGGATTATAAACAAAGAAAAAGCAAACACCGCATTGCTCCGCCTGAGATTATAAAGGAATGCACAGCATGTCCGAAATATAAAGGATGTATGACTGATTTGGTATGCCACACATCGCCACTTGAAAATGCAATTAAAATCATGGACAGCGGATGTTTGCTTTCACCGGTGTTGGCAAGGGGATTGACAGCCTTGGAATTGAAAAATGAAAGCAGGAATGCGGCAAATGATCCACAGGACTATTTTGAATATATTATGTTCGCGTGGGGCAACTGCCAGGCAGGGGATCGCCTTGTCATGGAAAGAAAACTTGGCAGGTTTCCAAATGATGAAGATCTTGGCAAAGATTTTACACCGGGGGTGCGTTTTTTCTTTTGCTATGACAAACTTATAAAGCATCCCGATGCGACATTTGAAGGCGTATTGCCATTAAAGATAAAGAATAAGGTTGTGCTAAGTGACTGGGTATCTTCAATTATCGTTCCGGATGTTTATAAGCAGGAGTTTGGGCCGCATATACCGCAGAATCTGAAATCAAGAGTGCATTATCTGAAAAATGATTGTGCTGATATTTGGGAATGGTCTGGGAAGGTATACGAGTATGCAAAACATTTTGTATAGACAAATGGAGGTTTTGGATGGGAAAGAAGAAGAGAGAACATGTTGTATTTGATCAAATGTTAAAACAGAAAAAGAGTATACCTTTTTCAAAAATTAATAAGGAAGTTGCAAAAAAAGGAAAGAAAATGTAGAAAATTATTAAGGCAGACAGATGATATGACTTTTACAGAAGCACTTGAAAGCGGGAATTTAGATGAACTTAGAACTTTTCCAAAGGCTGATTTACACAATCACTTTGTGTTGGGAGGAAGCAGAGAATATTTATTCAAAAAAACAGGACATAAGATTTTGCCAATAACAGCACCGTTAGAATCAATGATGGAGATGGATGCCTGGAGCGGCAAATACATAGGAAATCGGTTTAATGATTCGCAGGGAAGAAAAATGCTGATAGAGGCAGCCTTTGTTCAAGCAAAAAATGATGGTGTGACCATATTGGAAATTGGCGAAGATGTCTGGGGACTAAACGAGTTTTTTCACAATGATATAGAGGAACTTATTTATGCTTTTCAAAAAGCAAACGATGAAATAGCCCCGGAGGTTGAGTTGCGTTTGCAGATTGGTTTGTCAAGGCATTGTCCTATTGATTATCTGCAGGGGTGCCTTGAGCATTTTTGGGGACACAAGGAGTTTTATTCTATTGATTTGTATGGAGATGAACTGGTACAGGATATAGAAAAATTTATTCCAATCTATGATAAAGCTGCCCAAAACGGTTTGGTTCTAAAAGCACATGTCGGTGAGTGGGGAACAGCGCAGGACATTGTTACTGCAGTTGAAAAACTTCACCTTACGGAAGTTCAGCATGGAATAGCAGCCGTACAGGACGAATCAGTAATTGATTTTCTGAAAGAAAAAAATATCAGATTGAATATTACGCCGTCAAGTAATGTTTTATTAGGCAGGGTTTCGAATATGGCTAATCACCCTATCGCGCAGTTGTATCGCCGTGGAGTTGATGTAACTATTAATTCCGATGATGTATTAATTTTTGATTCAGATGTCTCAAAGGAATATCTGCGCCTGTATCAGTCAGGATGTTTGACGAAAGAAGAACTGGATGATATCCGTCAAAAGGCCCTAAGGTAAGAAGGTTATAACGATGGGGTAATTGGGTAAGCAGTCCATTGAAGTTAAGGAGAGAATTTTTCAACATTAGTATTATAGAAGCGTCGGATAAAAGATTGGATAACTATTTTGAAGGCTTAGACGAGTTTAATGAAGATGCAAAAAGAAAAGTACAAAATGATTCGATGTCCGAAATATAAGAATTTTGATGCCGGATATATGAATTGGTTGATAAAAGGAGAATTTACAAAAGAACGGTTAATTGATTGAGTACGTAATGACAGCAGCTCAAAGTGAATGAAAATACAATGTTATGGATTGGGTGCGGAAGAGAATGAAAAATAGGGATTGAGAAAGGTATTCGTAGAAAGCGGGCGATGCCTACGAATGGAAAAAATAGAGGTTGATAATAATGGGTGCATTTATATGTTTCACTAATCATATTACAATTGCGAATAAAACATCAAAAGGAGTCTTAAGCCAAATAGGTTACGAGGATATAGATGATCAGGTTATAAACGAAATAGTGAATAATGAGAAAATAAAATGGATTCAGATATCACATTATCTGCCGGATGAAGCTTATCAACGTATAGATGACATTCTTTCTATGCGTAAGGATTTAATATTTCGATTATTCTGGTTTTCAGACTATGACGAGGTGGATATATCCTTTCTTTTGAAGATGCCTCATTTGAAAAGATTGCAAATTGATTGTATTGATTTTAGATCAAATCCTGAACGGATTAACTTTGAAGTTTTGACAAAATTGAATCTTAGGTCATTGCGGATAGAGTGTTTTGATTTGAAGAATTATGAGTTCATTAAAAGCCTTTCGGATGAGTTGGAAGAGCTTGCAATTATGGCTGATACAATAGGCGCAGGAGTTAAGTTTGACTGTTCTTGGCTTTTGAAGTACAAAAAATTGAATTCGCTAAGGCTTGGCAAAAAAGCAAGGAAAAATCTTGAGTGTATTAGTGAGTTGCCGAGTATACGGTCATTGTCTCTGAGAGGGATAAAAATATCTGACTTTTCATTTCTCCTTCAGATGAATTTGGATAAACTTGCTCTTTTGTGGAATTCAAATGCCGATTTGCATGAACTTTCAAAACTAGAGTATTTAAAGGAAATTGAACTTTGGAGAATCAATAAGTTGAGTGATATTTCTTTCATTGAGGATATGAAAGAATTGGAGGTTATCAGGTTGCAGGATCTTAAGCATGTAAATTGTCTTCCAGATCTGAGTAAGCATAAAAATCTACAAAAAATTATTCTTATTAATACTGGGATACATATTAATACGCTGCCAAAGAATTTGCGGGAAAAAGTAAGTAATAGGGATGATAGATAACGGTAACCTCAAATTGATTTTAAATAATGGAAGAATTTGTATGGCATAGAAAGAAAAACTCAATTTTATTAACATACTACTGGTATTTAGATTTTTTTGTTACTCAAAAAATTCAATTAAAAGCTTTGATGCATTTATGAAAGAATATAATGAAGATATGTTTGAAAACCAGCCTTCAACCATAATCGAAAGCTTTCTTTCGGATGAGCATATGGATAGAGAGTTTGAAATGGTATATCAAAAACTTGTAAGAGGACTTACTATATTTCCTGCATTTGTTATCAAACCTACAGATGATGAATATGATACATCTGAGAATATTCTGCGTATGGATGAAAAAGAATTTGTGAATATGTGCAAGAATAATAAAATGATTAAAAAATGTGAGGTGGATAATGATAGCTTTCGGTATTGATACTATAGAAAATGGTCAATCGGCGCCGTTACTTATGTCATTTGAAGAGGGACAGAATAATGAAATAAGGTTGGTAGTTGCGCTGGTTTCTAAAGGTGAAAAAGAATCAGATATTAATGATATGGGGATGCCTGAATTAAAAGAGATGCCTGAATTAAAAGAGATGC
>CACXFB010000002.1 GCA_902766825.1 uncultured Lachnospiraceae bacterium | reverse complement strand
ATGTTCATCAACATCCGTAGCAATGCTGTTAACGGAAATGTTATTGCAATCTTCTAAAGCATCGGAAAAAAGTTTTACTCTCGGAGAAGCAAAATCCTCTGTGGAAGAAATGATAAAACCTTCATGACTGAGCCTAGGTTCAACAGATACAACAAAAAGCCCGAGATTATGATAAAAATATGCAATGATGAAAATGATTATTAACCCCACAGTACATACTGCCATAATCATCTTCGCAGAATTTTCCCTGAATACATTGCGCACACCAAGGTTAACTTCCTTCTGCCAGTATCTGATTTTCTTAGGCTGTTTAAAAAAAGATATTAGATTTTTAATATGTTCTTTCGTATCAGATACCCTCTTTCTCTAACGAGTATTCTACAATGTTACCGCATTCCTTATCACATTCCATCATTATAGTGCTGTTATTCACAATAATGCTTACTATATCAGGGTCAAGATAGTTTCCGGCCATCTGTCCTATCTGTGTAATAATCCCGCTGTTATTATGATCAATATCATAAGGAGAAAATTCGATAAGCATATCATACATATCTGCCGCCGCACATATTCTTGCCACCAAAGGAATATCTTTTCCGGCAATTTTGTTAGGGAACCCCTGTCCGTCCCATCTTTCATGATGTGATAGGGCAACTGCTCTGGCGTATCCGTATGTTTTCTTGTCATAGTTGTTAAACATAGGCAAATCAAAAGCTTCTTCGCCAAGTTCAGGATGATTAGCAAATCTTCCATTACAGTCAAAATCCATCTCAAAAAACTTTTTCATGTCAAATATATTAAGTACTTCATCCCTGCACTTAGTCTTTACAGGAAGAAAACTGTATCCAATATCATGATACATGAAAATTTCGTTGCTTTTTGAACAAATGTAGTCAATATCCTCATCGGCATATTTTCCGCTGTTCTTTAACATTTTTGCGATAACAGATGAATACTTTTTAACTCTCTGCATATGAAGGCGTACATTCGCAGGGATAATAGAATACATATTATCCATATCAAGATATTCTTCACTTTTTACAGCTTCGATCTTTGTCATATCATTAGTAATCAAAATGCAGCCTCCATTTTTTAACTAAATGTCGCATAATATATAGTGTTATTATAGCACTTTTGACCTATTAAAACAACATTACAGGCGTGTTTTTTTAGCAATCTCCACAAACTGCCTGTTATCTTTTGTCTTTACAAAAAGATTGATAATTCTTTCTACAGACTCTTCTGCTTTACTTCCGTTAAGCGCCTTATGCATAAGAGTTGTAGCCTGCATTTCATCAGGTGTAAGAAGAAGATCATCTCTTCTGGTACTTGATTTTACAAGGTCAATGGCAGGAAATATTCTTCTTTCAGAAAGATTTCTGTCAAGAACAAGTTCCATGTTACCTGTACCTTTAAATTCCTCAAAAACAACATCATCCATTCTGCTTCCCGTATCCACCAATGCAGTTGAAAGAATGGTAAGACTTCCTCCCTCACGCATATTTCTAGCTGCACCAAAAAATCTCTTAGGCATATAAAGAGCTGCCGGGTCAAGACCTCCTGAAAGTGTACGTCCGCTCGGACTTATTGTAAGGTTGTATGCTCTTGCAAGACGTGTAATACTGTCAAGCAGAATAACCACATCCTTTTTATGTTCAACAAGTCTTTTGGCTCTCTCAATTACCATCTCGGAAACCCTCTTATGATTCTCAGGCATCTCATCAAATGTAGAATAAATAACCTCAACATTTTTGCCCTCTATAGACTCTTTCATATCTGTTACTTCCTCTGGTCTTTCATCTATGAGAAGAACAATCAGGTTCATTTCAGGATAATTATGTGTAATAGACTTTGCTATCTGCTTGAGTAATGTGGTCTTACCTGCTTTAGGCTGAGATACAATCATACCTCTTTGTCCTTTACCTATAGGTGAAATGAGGTCGACCATTCTCATCGATACGTCGCATCCCGGTCTTTCCAGTCTGATGCGGTCATCAGGGAATATAGGAGTAAGATTCTCAAACTTTGGTCTTCTTATAGCCTCACCCGGTGCAAAACCATTAACAGTCTTTACATAGATAAGTGCTGAAAACTTCTCGCTCTGATTTTTCGCACGGGTATTACCGACAATAATATCTCCGGTCTTTAGATTAAATCTACGAATTTGTACCGGAGATACATACACATCATCAGAGCCCGGAAGATAATTGTCACATCTGATAAAACCATATCCCTCACTTAAAACTTCAAGTATACCTTCCTTGATAACTCCATTGTCGTTAGGCTCTGTGCCTTCTTCTTTTTCTTCGGTATTCTTTACAAGTGCAATAGTTTGAGCACTTTGTCTGTTTTCACTGTCTTCCTTTGATTCAGCTGTTTCTGTTGTTTTTATCTTAGGATTACTCTCTTTTGCGACATTTTCATTTACAGTTTCATTTTCCTTTTTCTTAGCCTTTTCATTTCTGATAATAGACATTTTCTCATCAATATCAGTTAAAAGCTGTACAAGTTCTGCCTTTCTCATAGCAGTAACACCTTTAATACCTCTTGCCTTTGCTTCGTTTTTAAGTTCTGTAATTGTCATTTCTATATATTTATTTTCCATAAAGCCTCCATTTTTTTAATTGTATATTTATTTACGAGTTATTTTTCTCTATTAGTTATTTGTTTTTTTATACTGTTTTTTAGGGATTTTTTAACTGAAATCAGGACGCATACACGCCCTGATATAAGATCATAAAACTAAAACAATAATATACTACGCAGTCTTACAACTGCATCCGCGTCCGTCTATGTAATCCGGATAATCTTTAAGTTTTCCGACATAAATCTGCTCAAACTCATCAAACTTTTGAATATCACATGGCCGCACCGCTGCCGGAATCTTATCCGAAACCTGAATACCGCTCATCTTAAGAACATATGCCACAAACTGGGAACAGAAATATTTTTTACTTCTGGTAACTGGATGATTGAATGCTATTCCCACAACACCAAGATAATTATACGAATAGCTCATACTGTCACTAAGAAATTCGTCTATAATGCCTCTCATTTTCTCATACTGTTCATCTGTGACCGACAATCTGTAAATCACACAAACAGTATTGACATTCCTACCGAATATACCCGTCCTTATATTCTCTTTAATGAACCCCGCATTAAAAGGATTCCATATTCCGCGCCTTGCAAATGAATACATCTCGTCCAATCTCTCATCAAATGCTATTGAGGCATGTGCATAAGGCTTTCTTGTATATAATTTTATTATCTTCGATGGGAATGTAGAGGTTTGTGAAAGAACGACGTAAATATCTCTTTTTCCTCGCTCCATACTATCACTCATATTGTAAACCTCCATTTGAAACCTATATAAATTCTACCATAGTTTCGCATACAAGTAAAGATTATGTGATCGCATTACCCGATAAAATCTTATCAAGAGCATTCTTATAAATAATTACCATCTGGGCATCTATAACACAGTATCTGTTCAATACATATTCTATGGTTTTATATAAATATACGAGTGTAAGACATATCATTCCAAGGTAAGCAAAATAAGGTGATGCAACTGCTGTCATCATCGCAATCATTCCAATACCGTACATTAAAAGCACAATAATATATCCCCTGCATATAGCCATGGAATTAACCATTGTCTTATTGAGTTTCTCCTGCATCTTCATAAGACATTCCCTGTCTTTGGTCTTAAGAATACTGCACATCTCCTTATACACACTGTTATTTTCTATATCAACAAGTTTATCACCAATGTAATTAATCTTACCACTCATGATTCTCTCATTTATTAAATCAAAAAACTTACGATATATCGATATGCCGAATTCATTCTTTAATAACTTTTTAAATTGATTTGTCATACTTTCATGCCCCTTTATTGCTCTATATTCTTTTACACAGCCATTTATTGTGATATAATCTAGATAATAGCATATGTATCAGATATTTCAAGGAGGGATTTTATAATGTCAAAAGTTTACATCGCAAATCACCCACTCATTTCCCACAAGTTGGGAATTATACGTGATAAAACAACCACTACAAAAGAATTTCGTGATCTTGTAACAGAGATTTCCATGCTTCTTTGTTATGAGGCAACCAAAGACATCCCTCTAAAGGATGTAGAGATTACCACACCTATAGAGAAAACTACCGTCAAGACACTTGCCGGAAAAGATATCTGTATTGTTCCGATTCTGCGTGCCGGAATCCACATGGCTGACGGAATGTTACAGCTTATACCTAATGCAAAGGTTGGTCATATCGGTCTGTACCATGCAGATGAGAATCATCGTCCGAGAGAATTCTTCTGCAAGCTACCTACAGACGTTGCAGACAGAGAAGTATTTGTCGTAGATACAACACTTGCAACCGGTAATTCTGCCATTGCCGCAGTATCTCTTCTTAAGAAAAGAGGAGTTACCAACATAACTTATATTGGTCTTCTGGCAGCTCCGGACGGACTTGATAACTTTACCCGCACCCATCCGGATGTCAAAGTATTTCTTGCCGCTGTAGACAAAGGGGTTAACGACAAAGGTTTTATCGTTCCCGGCTTTGGCGATGCAGCAGACAGAATATACGGAACAAAATAAACTCATCTGATATAAATTTTCATGAAATCACTGGCCGATGCAGTCTTGCCGGCAACTTCACCGGTAAGACTTACGTCAGTGATTTTATTTATTTCATAATTAGCATTAACAGAAGATACACCTTCTATTATGACACTAATTCCTTCACTGTTATACTTCTCACATAATCTTTCAAACTTTCTTTTTTTGTCTGCGCCCGAATAAAGTTTTTTTCGCAGCTCCGATATATTAAGGCATACACAATCCACGTTCAGTTTATCAATCAGTCTTGTATCAAAATTTGATGTAAATGACTCCCTGACTAAAACCTTACATCCTATTCGATGAAGCGTATGAAGAATTATGTTAAGTGCAAGATAATCATTTACGGAATATCCTTCCGAAACATCTACAATTATATTTGCCGGATTGATATTTTCCATCTTAATCAATCTTTCAAAACCTATAATGAAATCTTCTCTTGCAAGAAGAAAAACAGATGCTTTTACATACATTTTAAAGTTTTTATCATACTTGTCATTAATATGCTTGCACATCTCCAATGCCGATTTTACAAGCAATTCATTAACCGGCACTATATATTTCAGGAATTCAAATGCATCCATTTTAGGTACTTCAATGTATTTGTAAGGATCAATGTTACCCATTCTCTCATCGTACCATTTTATTGTTGCCCTTGCGCCTGTTACTTTATCCCCCCTGATATCCGATACAGGTTCATAGTACACCTCAAACGCCCCGTAATTCTCCTTGAATTCCTTAAGAAGTTTATCAGTAAGGAATCTCTTGTGTGCTTCCTGTCCTTTTAAATATTTGAACACAGTCCATTTTGACCTGCCCATTCTTTTTGCCCTCGAAAGAGCACTTACAGAACAATCAATAATAGTATCTGTCTTATAGTATTCATCAGGAAAGAGAGTAACACCACAGCTTACCGTAATCTTTACATCCTCATCTTCTACAGGACGCAGACTGTTACCTGTGTCCATGGCTTCCTTCACAATAAGATCGAGATTATATTCACAGTCAACAACTATAAAAAACATATCTCCGTTAGTTCTGTAACAATGATTATGAAAATGTCTGTTTCCCTCAAGGGCAGCACCTAATTTTTCAAGAATTCTGTCACCCGTATCATATCCGTACTTTGCGTTGATACTTTTAAAATTATCGATATCCAAAGCCAGAAGCGCACTCTTCTTGTCAAGACGCATTGATTTTTTAACAGCTCTTATTATATCTTCCTCAAGTTCCACTCGTGTTCTAATTCCCGTAATGGTGTCTACATTATCATAGACGCCTTCTGCATTCTGATTTTTTACTATGTCCGTAACATCCATAAACGTTACAACAATAATATCTCTTTCCTTACCTTCATTCTTTTTGCTTCGCGAAAAAACATAGTATCTTTTCTTTTTTACATCGACAAGATATGGTCCTTGTTTTTCGATATTAAATTTCTCGTAAAACATAAAGATATCCATTCCGATAAGACTTTCCCTGCCGGCAAATGTCTGCTCAGTCAGTTTATTTACACGTATGATTTTATAATCATTACTGTTAAGAACCAGAATGCATGTAGCGGCATTTTCAATTATCTTTTCTATACCAAGATATTTCTCAGCTTTAATTCCGTCATCATACAGCACTCCTTTTGTCTTACGTCTCTTTGTAGACGGAGTTATTACAAGATTGCAGATTTTTTGCCCGTCAGTCATACTTTTTTTCACCATCTTAACAGACATTTTTACCGTGCTTTTATCATTTTTCATAAAGCTGTACTCTGACAGTAATTCTGTATTTTCCTTATCATCATCCCTTATAAGCTGAAGATTACCTTTAAATCTTTCTATGTCCTTGGACTCAATAAGTTCATCAATGCAGGTATTACCATTTTTGAGAATTCGATATTTATACCCTAGTTTATCCACATTCGGAGAACAATATTTAATTATTCTTTCATCATCCAAATTAAAAACAACATAAATGCTGTCACCATCATTAACAATCTCATTAACAACATTTTTTTCGTAAAATGCCGCATCAATCATCTCCACCATTCTTTGTGTGGAAACACTTTCTTTAATCATAGTAAGTATACAACACACATTATCATCCGTGGAAACAACGGGAATCTTTCGCAGCATGCTAAATACAGTTAAACCATCCACATCAAGTATCCTGACTGTTCCCGGTTCCGGCATACGTGTATTGATAATTCTAAGGTTGGTCTGGTCAAATTCCTCTATCTCATGATTTGCAAGCGCATACTTAACATCAGCCAGACGTACCGTCTTAAATATGTCCTTAATTCTTTTTTTCATACTGCTGCTTACGTAAAATCCATCTTCAACAAGCATATTGTTCTCGACATAATTCCAATATAATCTTGGAGCAAGCTTACTGTAATCATCCCTGAACAAATCACGATAACTGTATTCGATTATCATCACAACTATCGCACTGTCCTTTTTTTCTTTACTTGTGTATATAACATTATATTCACAGTCATAGCTTTGTTTCGAAAATCTTTCCTTAACCGCTACATCATATTCCACCAGCGAGTACTCACCGTTTTGTGTCATCGACCAGAGCTTTGAAGATTTTCCGATAAGTTCATTGACATTCTTTAGCCTGTTACCAAACATTTTTCTTGAGCCGTTGTTCATTGCTATAATAGTACCCGTAGAATAATTAAATACAATTACAGGTACATATAATTCATTAATAAAATCGTGATATTTTTTCTTCTCATCAACTTTCATTATGCTTCCTTATCAGATATATTGTTTTTCGTAAAATTCATCTCTTCAATATATTTTTTCTTAAAATATTCTTCATCAGTCAGTTCTACATGAATGAATTTTTCTTCGTCATATTGATTATTCAGATTAACAAACATAACCGCAGCCCCCTTAGCTGCCATATTTCCCATCGGCACTATCATCTGTGCGTCTGTTACCGGTATCAGTCCTATATACTTTGCATTTTCTGCATTCATTCCGCTTCCAAAATTACCGGCAAGATAAAGATATCCCTTCTTTTCGTTATCAATCCCCGCCTTATACATAAGGGTTGACGTTGCCGCCATCACCGCAGCCTTTCCCATCTGCAGGCTCCTGACATCTTTTTGTGTAAACTTCACATTAGGACAATACGACGAAACATTTATATAATCCTCGTCCGTAACAAAAGTACCATACTCATCAATTATACCATTTTTTAGCATAAATGCACTAAGGTCTATCACTGCCCCTGCACACAGCCCTTTTATATCTTTACACCTGTAATCGTCAGGCTTTAAGTAAATGAGTCCGCCCTCGCCGTCATCAACATACATTCCAAAAGACGTACCATCTTCTTTTATACTTACAACCGCTCCTTTGTCCCTCTTCATCCCACAGCCAATATTAGTTTCTTCAAAAGCAGGTCCTGCCGGAGCACTGCAGACATACACTTTGTCATTAACAAGGAGCATAATCTCGCTGTTAGTACCTATATCCATAATCAGCCCATCTTGGTTCGCTGCGTAAAGGCAGGCGTGCGCATCCGCCCCTACATGTCCTTTTATGCACCTTGCCACATAAGCATCAGTATTGCCAAAAGCATAATTTTTTATATATTCTCCACCCATATATCCTGTATAAAAAGGAGCCTTGCCAAGCTTATCCGTACTTTTTCCTGCAGCAATATGAATCATTGTCGTATTGCCTATTATGATAAACTTATCAAAAGCAAAATCATCTCTTACACATGAAAGCATCTTTTCTATTGCATCATGAAGCATGTTTTTCATCTGCAGGAAACGCTCTTTGTTACAACCGTTATTTATTCTTGTCATAACATCACTGCCAAAAACCCTCAAAGGATTATCCATCGATAGTTCAACTAACGGAATGAGTTTCCTGTCTTTATCACCGGCAAAAAGTTTTACGCTGTCTTCGTCAAAGACATACAGCTTTAAAGTTGTTGTTCCCGCATCCATAACAACAACCGGTCTGGCATTGTTTTTCCCGTTATTAACCTGTTTTACTATCTCTTTATCATCATTTTCATTAAGAGTAATTACACTGATATCCGCTTTGGGTACAAATGCACATGCAAGTCTTACTCCCTTTGTAAGCTCATCATCAGTCAGAATATCTTTCTCTTCTTTTGTTACAAAAGCATCATTGCCTTTTGTGATAAGCACCTTACATTTTCCGCATCTAGCCGCAAAACATCCCCCGTGACAAAGTTTTATATTATTGTCTCCTGCAATCTCTAAAAGATTTTTGCCCGCATCAGCCATACATTTTTTATTTTCCCTTATAAAGGATACCATT
>CACXFB010000001.1 GCA_902766825.1 uncultured Lachnospiraceae bacterium | reverse complement strand
TAATGTACTGCCGGGTTTTACGGATGATATTTCAGTTTCCTTGTTTTCATCCGTAATATGCGACTTATTCTTAAAGATCTGCAAGATTTTACAAACAAAAAAGAAGGCAACTACTAACTGCCTTCTTTCTCTAATCTCTATTTCCACTCTTTCCACACTTCAGGCTGATAGCCGATGGTTGCCTGCTTGCCGTTTCTTACAATCGGAGTCTTAATTACATGCTGGTTCTCAAGTACTTTCTCAAGCTTATCCTCATCTGCGATGTATTTAATCAGTGCGAGGGTATCCTGGTCCTTGCCTTCCCAATCAACCATATTAATAAGCCCGCCGTTAACAGATGCAACACTGTTAAATTCGCCTTTACTCATCCCTTTTTCTTTCATATCGATGAACTGAAACTTAATTCCACGCTCTTTGAAGAAACGTTCAGCCTTCTTGGTATCATTGCACTTTTTCGTGCCAAAAATCTGTATATTCATAATCCTACCCTAATCCCAATCATAGTAATACCACAACAATGCAACACCGTGGTACTATATTATTATACTATATGTATTCCTTAATCTCATCATATAACATGGATATCGGGAGTCCCACAACATTAAAGTAGTCACCTTCAATGTGACTTACATGCTTGGAAAATCTGCCCTGGATTCCATAGGCACCTGCTTTGTCATAAGGCTCATCCGTTGAAATATATGCCTCAATCTCTTTCTCGGTCATAGGATTAACAAAAACTTTTGTATCGCAGTAAAATGATTTGCGAATCTCTTCTTTGCCTTTTTCCTTGATAATAATCGCAACGCCTGTATATACACTGTGTACATCACCTGCGATACTTTTTATCATTTTATAGGCATCGCTTTTGTCCTTTGGTTTACCTAGGATTTTATTATCTTTGGCAACAACCGTGTCCGAGCCGATTACAATCAGGCGCTCATTGTCCGATAATTTGTCACTTACTGCTACTGCCTTTAACATGCTAAGTTCCATGACAACATCCGTTGCCAGTGTTGAAGATGTACTTTCGTCAGCATCGCTGACAATTACCTCGAAAGGTACATCAAGCAACTGCATAATCTCACGTCTTCTGGGCGAACCCGAAGCTAATACTACTCTGCTCATTATTTATTCCTTGTCTTTTATTTTATCTTTTCTTATTGAATAAAAACACATTATCTCAAGAATAATTCCACCTGTCAAAGCAATCAAAGATACCAGCCTTGAAACCGGAATTGATGTATTCCATAAAAGTAACTGGTCTGTTCGCATTCCTTCAATAAAGAATCTTAATAGTCCGTATCCTATAAAATATATTCCCATGAGCTGACCATGTCTTTTCTTAAAGCCTGTATGTGCGAGCACAAATAAAGCAATAATAAGACAGCCCACCGACTCATACAAAAAAGTAGGATGAACCTGAATGTACTTTTGATCACCGATAGTAACAAGATGTTCAAGGTATTCAGGATTGTTTTTCAATACCGTCTGTGAAACTTCCGTAGTCTTTAACTGCATTGCAAAAAGGCAGTCCGTATAGCTTCCAAACGCTTCTCTGTTAAAGAAATTACCCCATCTTCCTATACATTGTCCGATGGCAAGTCCAGCAACAACTGTATCTCCCATTTCAAAAAATGATACTTTTTTTAACTTGGAAAAAACAATTGTAGTAATGAATCCGGCGATAATTCCGCCGTATATTGCAAGCCCGCCGGCCCTGAAATTCAATATCTGAATAGGGTTGTCTTTATAATAATCCCAGCTAAACAATACATAATACGCACGTGCACCCAGGATTGAAAAAATTATAAGATACATTGCAAAGTCAAGGTATAAATCAGCACTCTGCCCTGTTCTTTTTGCCTGTAACTGCGCGACAAAATAACCGGCAAAAATTCCGAGTGCAATAATTATTCCATAATAAGCAATCGATAATCCAAAAACAGAAACACTCTTTCCCAAATCATCAAAATGTATTCCTATATGAGGGAACGCCACACTAATATCCAAAACGCCCATTTATATCCTCCACATCTATTCACAGTACCTTAAAACAATTCATAAACCCGCACTTACGTGAATAGTAACTATCCTTCTAAACATTAAATCTAAAGAGAACTACATCTCCGTCCTGAACCACATATTCTTTTCCTTCGGAACGAACAAGACCTTTTTCCTTTGCAGCGTTGTAGCTTCCTGAATTAACAAGGTTATCATATGATACAATCTCTGCCCTGATGAATCCTCTTTCAAAATCGCTGTGAATCTTACCTGCTGCCTGTGGAGCCTTTGTTCCTTTGTTGATCGTCCATGCTCTTGTCTCAGTCTCACCTGTTGTAAGGTAGCTTATAAGACCAAGAAGCTTGTAGCTTGCAGCGATAAGTTTATCAAGACCTGACTCGTTAAGTCCAAGATCCTCTAAGAACATCTTCTTCTCGTCATCGTCAAGTTCTGCAATCTCCTGCTCAATCTGAGCACAGATAACAAATACTTCTGAACCGTCTTCCTTAGCATACTGCCTTACTCTGTTAACAAACTCGTTAGAGGCCGCATCATCAGCAAGATCGTCCTCTGTAACATTTGCAGCGAAAATGACAGGCTTAGAAGTAAGAAGATTGTATTCTTTGAGCCATAACTGCTCATCCTCGTCGTCTGTCTCGTAGGTCTTAGCCTGCTTACCGTCCTCAAGAATTGCTTTAAGTTTATTTAAAAGCTCAAGTTCCTTAGCCGCAGTCTTGTCCATTCTTGCAGTCTTAGTTGTCTTAGCAATTCTTCTTTCAAGAATCTCAAGATCTGAAAAAATAAGCTCAAGTGTAATTGTCTCTATATCTCTGATTGGATCAATCGAACCATCCACATGAATAATGTTGCTGTCTTCAAAACATCTTACAACATGAACGATAGCATCAACTTCTCTGATGTTAGCAAGGAACTGGTTACCAAGTCCCTCTCCTTTGGATGCACCCTTAACAAGTCCGGCAATATCAACAAACTCGATATATGCAGGTACAATCTTTGCTGAGTTATGCATCTTGGCAAGAACATCAAGTCTCTCATCAGGAACAGAAACAACTCCCACGTTCGGGTCAATTGTACAGAACGGATAGTTAGCAGATTCTGCGCCGGCCTTAGTAAGTGAATTAAAAAGTGTACTCTTTCCTACGTTAGGAAGTCCAACGATTCCAAGTTTCATTTATATGTCCTTCTTTCCTTTAAGTATGTTTTACAATATTTCATTTTACTGTCTGTATCATGAAGATTTATAAAAACCCAGATACAAATAGTAATTGTAACATATTAAGGGGTGGATTTCTATAGGTGGTTGACTATTTTATTATTCATCTCTTTCCTCCTATAATATTTCTCCCGGCATTTGTTGAAAACAATAATCAATAAATTTTATCATATTTGTCTCTTTAATACCTTCTGTTTTCTTTGCAAATGTTCTTACTTCATTAACCGAATCAATACTTAATGGTCCTGCCTTTATCATTACGTTCATAATCCATATTCAATTTTCTCCTTTTCTTTGACAGTTTTAATAGAAATACCGGCGCGCGCTTGCCGGTTTCGGACAACAAAAAAAGCGCCACACACGACCTTGAGGGTTTGGTCATGTGGACGCTTAAATCTATAAGAAAAGTGCTAATGTCGGTCGAGCCGAGACAAAACGAGTCAGAACGAGACAATGTCGGTCAGGACTCTTCACGAAAGATTACCGAGACATGAGTGATTTTGTTTTCAGGATCTAGATATTCCTTCTCGAAATGCATACCTATAGATTCTGCAGCCTTATAAGAACCGACATTTGTGTATTTGCAATATGAATAGAGTGCAGGGTAATCCGTGTTTGCAAACGCCCAGTCTCGTACAGCAGTTGCTGCTTCCTTAGCATAACCTTTTCGCTGATGATCTGCGCGGATATGATAACCAAT